>CANQMK010000006.1 GCA_947624895.1 uncultured Oscillospiraceae bacterium
GGGGTGGGCATCAAGGTCCGCTACCTCCACCACGATATCGACACCATGGAGCGCCAGGAGATCGTCCGGGACCTGCGGCTGGGGGTGTTCCACGTCATCGTGGGCATCAACCTCCTCCGGGAGGGGCTGGACCTGCCGGAGGTGAGCCTGGTGGCCATTCTGGACGCGGACAAGGAGGGTTTTTTGCGCTCCGAGACGTCTCTCATCCAGACCATCGGTCGGGCCGCCCGGAACGCCAACGGCCTGGTGGTGATGTACGCCGACGCCGTGACCCCCTCCATGGCCGCCGCCATCGGCGAGACTCAGCGCCGCCGAGAGAAGCAGGACGCCTTCAACAAGGCCCACGGCATCACCCCCAAGACGGTGGTCAAGCAGGTCCGGGAGGTGCTCAACCTGGCCGAGGACGAGGAGGAGAGCGTCCGGGCCGCCCGGCTGAAGGGCAAGCTGTCCCGGGCCGAGCGGGACAAGCTGGTGGAGAAGCTGGAAAAGGAGATGCGGGAGGCCTCCAAGCGCCTGGAGTTCGAATACGCCGCCGTCCTCCGGGACCAGATCATCGAGCTGCGGGGGAAGAAGTAGAGTTATGTAAATTAAATTATGTCAACCAAACAGACAGCGAAGAAGGCGGCGGGGCAACCCGCCGCCTTCTTCGCGTCACGGTAGTTTTTTCGGTTCGGCTAAAAGGGTCTGGTAGGTGGTGTAGACCACCATACCCGGCTTGGCGCCGCGGGGCTTTTTCACGTATTTCACCGGGGTGTAGTCCACCGGCACCTTGGCCCCCGCCTCCCGGGCCTGGGAGTACCAGGCGGCCAGCTGGGCGGCCTCCAGGACGCTCTGGGGGTCGGCCTCCGCCCCGTCCAGGCAGAGGATCACGTGGGAGCCGTGGATCTTCTGGACGTGGAGCCACAGGTCCCCTCGCCCCGCCAGCTTGGTGGTGAGGCGGTCGTTCTGGGTGTTGTTCTTCCCCACCAGCACCTTGAGGCCTCGGCTGGTGGTGAACTCCAGGGGCTTGGACTGGGTCTTCATCTCCTTTTTGGCGTTCCGGGGGCGGCGGAGGTAGCCCTCCCCCTCCAGCTCCGCCCGGATGTCCAGCAGGTCCCGGTCCCCCTCGGCCAGCAGAATGCTCTCCAGCACGCTGTCCAGGTAGTCCAGGTCCGCCTTCCCCCGGGCGATCTGGGCGGTGAGGACCTCCTCGGCGGTCTTGGCCTTGGCGTAGTCCTTGTAGTATTTGGCGGCGTTCTGCTGGGGGGTAAGCAGGGGGTCCAGAGAGACGGCCAGCGTCCCCCCGTCGGGGTCGTAGTAGTTCTCCAGCTCCGCCCCCGCCATCCCCTTGCGCAGGCGGTGGAGGTTGGACATGACCAGGTCCCCCTTCACCCGCAGGCTCTCCCGGTCTTTGGCCTGGGCCAGCTCCCGGGACTGGTTGCCCACCTTCCGGGCCACCCGCTCCCGCAGGGACTTCACCGTCTTGTAGAGCTCGCCCCCCCGCTGTTTGGCTCGCTGGTCCCCGGCAGTGTGGGCGTAGAACTCGTCCAGCAGGTGGCCGAAGTCCGGGTAGGGGCGGCTCTCCACCCGGGGTCCGTACTGGAGGATGGGCAGGAAGGAGAAGTCCTTGGGCTTTCCGTCCTCCACCAGCAGGGTGGGGGTGTACTCCCCCCGGCCGATCCGCTCCAGCAGGCGGGCGGCCTCCTCCTCCGGCTCCTTCCCCCGGAACTCCAGCTCCCGGCGGATCAGGGGCGGCAGGCCGGGGTGGGGCTCCGGCGGGCGGTAGAAGAGCCCGGGCATCACCGCCCGCTTCCCCGCCGCCAGGTCCCCCTCCACCCGGCGGGTGCAGGCGAGGATGCGGTCGGCCTCGTCAGTTAACATAAGATTTGTGTGGTTTCCCATGGCCTCCAGCCGGAGGTGACGGCGCACCGTGTCCCCCAGCTCGTTGGGGCAGTCGAAGACGAAGGTCAGAATGCGCTCCCCGCTGGGCTGTTGGAGGTCCACCAGCCGCCCGGCGGTGAGGTGCTTTCGTAAAAGCATACACAGCACCGGGGGCTGGGCGGGATTTTCGTAGTTTACATAAGTAATATGCGCCCGGGCCTGTCCCTGTTCGGCGCACAGCAGGAGGCGGCAGTTCCCCGCCGGGGCGTGCAGGGCCAGGATCACCTCCGCCCGACCGGGCTGGTAGACCTTGTCCACCCGGGCGCCCAGCAGTTCGCCCCGCAGTTCCTGGGCCAGAGCGGCCATACAGAGCGCGTCTAAGGCCATTGGGTGTCCTCCATGATGGCGGCGAAGAGCTGGTTGAGCCGCTCCGTCTCCCCCCGGAGCCACAGCCAGCCGAACAGCGCCTCCAGGGCGGTGGCCCGGGCGTAGTCCTCCCGGCTGGCGTGGGGGGGGATGGTGTGGGGGCTGGCGTTGCGGCCCCGGCGGAAGACCTCCGCCTCCTCCGGGGTGAGCAACGGCTCCACCACCTGGGTGGCGGCGGCCTGGGCGGGGGCGGAGACGTAGCCCACCGTGGCCTGGTGGAGCCCCTTGTTGGTGCACTTGCCGTGGAGACAGAGGTAGGAGCGCACCATCAGCTCATACACCCCGTCCCCCATGTGGGCCAGCCCCAGACTGCTCAGGGCGGCCAGCTGCCCGGGCTGGGCCTGGATGTGAAAGTAGTCCATGGCCCCTTACCGGCTCATCACGCTGGCCTGGGCGGCGGCCTTGCACCCGGCGCCGTCCGCGCCGGTGACGTACAGGTGCCCCGCCTCCAGGGCCTGTCCATCGCTGACGGCGGCCCCGGCGGTGGTATCGGTGAGGGAGCCCAGGGCGGTGAGGGAGCCGGAGACCACCAGCACCTCCCGGCCCGCGCCGGGGGTGAAGCTCTCCCCGGCGGCCAGGTCCTTGGCCTGGAAGGCGGCGCCGGGGGCGGCGGCCAGGGCGGTCTGCACCGCCGTCTCATACTCCTTCCCGGCGGCGGCCAGCTTCTCGGTCAGCGCCTTCTCGTTGGCCGCCACGGCGGCGTCCACCTCCTGGTCCAGCTGGGGGCGCAGGACGCTCTCCAGATAGCTCAGGGTGAGCAGGGGGTCCTCCTGGGACCCCTGGGTGGCGGCCAGGGCGGTGACGCCCCCCACGGTGAGGGCCAGGGCGCACAGCATGGCGGCGGGTCGCATCAGTTTCATATGTACGTCTCCTTTTTTTCATCTCCTTGGGGCCACGGGACGTGGCCCCAAGGGACTGTCACACAAAGGTCTCTCCGTGCAGACCGAAGCTCACGGCGATGGCCGCGTCCACCTGGTCCATGGCGGCCTCGTCCAGCCGCCCCATCTTCTCCCGGAGCCGCCGCTTGTCCAGGGTACGGATCTGCTCCAACAGCACCAGGGAGTTCTTGGGCAGACCGTACTGGTGGGCGGACAGCTCGATGTGGGTGGGCATTTTGGCCTTTCCCGTCTGGGAGGTGATGGCGGCGGCGATGACGGTGGGGCTGTGCTTGTTGCCGGTGTCGTTCTGGATGATGAGCACCGGGCGCACGCCCCCCTGCTCGCTGCCCACCACCGGGCTCAGGTCGGCGTAGAAGATGTCGCCGCGCTTGACGCTAAGATCCACTTGTCCTCACACTCCGCGGTCAGTAGTCACCGTTCCCGTTTTGGGGCGGGTCCGATCACTAATGATTTTCCCACGGCGCGGCCGGGTTTATACCCCCCGGGGCGAAAAACCGCCGGGGGCGTCCGGCCTCCCCCTCCGGGGCGGCTCCCCCCGCCGACGCGGGCGGCGGAAGCTCCCCCGAGACAGTGTATGCCCCAGGCCGGTCAGAGGTACAGCCGGGGCACCCGGGGGGCCACGGAGGTGAGCAGCTCATAGCTGATGGTGCCCAGGGCGTCCGACTTCTCCTCCACGGGCAGGGCTTGTCCAAACACCTCCGCCACGTCCCCAGCCTCCACGCCGGGCAGGTCGGTCACGTCCACCATGCACAGGTCCATGCACACCCGCCCCAGGATGGGGGCCCGCCCCTGGGGGAAGAGCACCTCCATGCGGCTGGAGAGGCCCCGGTGGAGGCCGTCGGCATAGCCGATGGGCAGCACCGCCACCCGACTCTCCCGGCCCAGCACCTTCGTCCGCCCGTAGCTGATACAGGCCCCGGCGGGGAGGGTCCGCACCGCCGCCACCCGGGTCCTGACCGTCATCACCGGGATGAGCCCCGGCCCGTCCAGGCCCACGGTGCTCTCGTCGGGGTAGTGGCCGTAGAGGGCGATGCCGGGCCGGACCATGTCCAGGTGGGTGCAGGGGAAGCGGAGGGTGGCGGCGCTGGCGGCGCAGTGGCACAGGGAGAAACGCCGCCCCCGGGCGGCCAGGGCATCCCGCAGGTCCAGAAAGTCGGTGAACTGGGCCATGGTGTACGCCTCCGAGCCGTCGGCGTCGGAGAAGTGGGTGAACAGCCCCTCCGCCTCCAGCCCCGGCAGGGCGCAGGCCGTCAGGATGTCCTCCACCCGTCCCGGCCCCACAAAGCCCAAGCGGCCCATCCCCGTGTCCGCCTTGATGTGGACCTTCAGCTCCCGCCCCGCCGCCACGGCGGCCTGGGAGTAGGCCCGGGCGGTGGACAGGTCGAAGAGGGCCTGGGTAAGATCATAGCGGATCAACTCCCCCGCCAGCTCCCCAGGGGTGCCCCCCAGGATGAGGATGGGCGTTCGTATGCCGCCCTCCCGCAGTTCGATGGCCTCGGCCAGGCAGGCCACGGCCAGGTACTCCGCCCCCAGCGTCTCCAGCTTTTTCGCCACCGGCAGGGCACCGTGGCCGTAGGCGTTGGCCTTCACCACGCCCACGAACTTACACCCCGGCTCCAGGTTGGAGCGCAGGGCCCGGTAGTTGTGCTCCAGGGCGGCCAGGTCCACCTCCGCCCAGGTCCGCGCTTGCGTGATCTCCATGGTATCTCTCTCCTTTGTATGTGCCGCGCCGGTCAGCCCTGGGCGCTCACGCTCTGGAACTGCGTCACCCGCACCGTCGCCACCCGCATCCCGTCGTAGAACAGCTCCCCGGCGAGGGGGGCGTGGGTCTGGGCGTCGAAGGTGACCACCGCCTCCAGCCCCGTCCCCGGCGGCGTGTCCCCGGAGCGGTAGGTGACCTCCAGGACCCCGTCGGTCAGGTCCGCCCCGGCAATGTAGCCCCCGCCGATCTGCTCCCACAGGGCGGGGATCGCCTCCAGGGGGGACAGCCCGTCCCCGGTGAGGGGCCCGGTCTCCAGGCGGAAGCCGTCGTACTCCAGGGCGGTCTTCCCCTGGGCGATCCGGGCGGTGACCCCCCGGACCAGCTCCGGCTCGGTCAGGGTGAGGGTGGCCCCCTCGTCCTTCCGCCAGGCCACGTCCAGGGCGCAGGAAAAGCTCCGCGCGCCGTACTCGGCGGTGAGGTCCGCCCGACAGGTGACGGCGGTGAACTGGCTGTACTCCTCCCGCAGGGCCAGGGCCAGCTCCTCCCCCGCCCCCGCTCCCCCTCTCCCGGCGCAGGCGGCCAGGAAGAGGAGGCTTATCGTCAGTGGAAGCGCCCGCAAGCGTCCCACGGCGAACTCCTCCTTGTCAGGTCATCCCCCCGCGGCCCGCATGGCCCGGGGCAGGTAGGTCAAAAGGTCTCCGGCGGTCATGGCGTACTCCCCCAGCTCCTCCGCCGCCAGGTCCCCGGCCAGGCCGTGGAGGTAGACGGCGGCGGTCACCGCCGCCTCCGGCTCCAGCCCCTGGCCCAGCAGGCCGGCCACCATCCCGGTGAGCACATCCCCCGACCCGCCGGTGGCCATGCCGGGGTTGCCGGTTTGGTTTACATAAATCTTCCCCTCCGGGCAGGCCACCAGGGTGCGGTGGCCCTTGAGGACCAGGTAGCAGCCGTGGGCCCGGGCGAAGGCCGCGGCCTCCGCCTCCCGGTCCTCGCCCACCGCCCGGCCCAACAGCCGGGCGAACTCCCCCAGGTGGGGGGTGAGGACGGTGACCCGCCCCCGGCGGCTGTCCAACCCATCTATATGCCCCGCCAGGGCGTTTATGCCATCGGCGTCCAGCACCAGCGGCGCCTCCACACGCCGGGCCAGCCGCCGGGCGAAGGCCAGGGTGGCGGGGTGGTTCCCCAGGCCGGGGCCCAGGGCCACACAGTCCCGCCCCCGACAGCGCTCCACCGCCGCCTCCAACTCCCGCTCGGTGAGATAGGGGCCCTCCCCCAGGGGGTAGGGCATGGCGCACAGGCTCTTGGCGGCCACGATGGGGTAGACCCCTCCGGGCACCCCCAAAAACACCAGTCCCGCCCCCGCCCGCAGAGCGCCCTCCGCGGCCAGACAGGGCGCGCCGGTGTAACCCACGCTCCCGGCGAAGATGGTCAGCTTTCCGTAGTCCCCCTTGTGGCTCTCCCGCGCCCGCCGGGGCAGGGCGGGCAGGGGGATGGGCAGGGCGCTCAAGGTTTCTCCCTCCGCCGGTAGAGGCGGAACCAGAAGGGGTGGCCCTCCGGGGTCTCATAGGGCCCCTCCTCCTCCGCCAGGGCCCAGTCCGGGTGGGCGTCCAGGTCGGGGAAGAAGGTGTCCGCCGGGAAGGCGGCGTTCACGTAGGTGACCAGCGCCTCGTCGCAGTGGGGCAGCAGCTGGCGGTAGACCTCGCCCCCGCCGATGACAAAGCTGTCCGCCGGGGCGGCGGCCAGCAGGCTGTCCAGATCCCGAAAGAGCCTTGCCCCGGGGGGGACCTCCTCCAGCGTCCGGGACAGCACCAGGTTGTCCCGCCCGGGCAGGGGCTTTCCGCCGGGGAAGCTCTCCAGGGTCTTGCGCCCCAGGATCACCGGGTGGCCCATGGTGCGCTCCTTGAAGCGGCGCATATCCAGGGGGTTTCGCAGCAGCAGGCCGCCGTTCCGACCGATGCCCCAGCCCCGCTCCACCGCCACCATCGCCTTCATCCCGTCCCCTCCTCTCCGCCGCGCCGCGCCGCAAGAGGCGGGCGACGCGATACACAGTTATTATAGCACAGTTCTTCCCCCCTGCAAAGAGGGAAAAGCCCCCAAAGGCGCGGGCGGGTCATAAAACACAGGGGGTCGGGGAAACGCGCGATCTCCCGCCGCCCCGTTTCAGACCGCCGTGGGTGGAATATCCCAAGAAGGGCGCCCGGCGGGTAGACCCGGGCCTTGCAAAGGCGAGCGGGAATGGGTATAATGGCGGTAAAGCACCTGATATGAATAGGAAGGGATGTGAGGGCCGTGTCCACCCCCCTGTCCGCCGCGGCGGTCCATAAGCAGTATGACGAGGGTATCTCCGCCTTCCAGCGCCTGATCCCCGACCCCGCTCTCCGCCTGGCCTTCGCCCGGGAGATCGACGGCTTTCCTTGCGGTAGATGGCGTTGTAGTACTCCACGTGCCGGCGGCCTGGGCCCCCGGCACGTGGAGTACTACAACGCCATCTACCGCAAGGGCAACCCCGTCCCCTCCGTCCTCTACTGGGAGCTGGCCTCCGCCGTGGCCGACTACCCCGGCTTCCAGCCCCCCGCCTTCTTCCAGGGCCTCATCGACCACGACCGCGCCACCGGGCGCAAGCTGGCCCGCCGCTTTGTGGACACCTTCACCCTGATGCTCCTCCTCTTCGCGGCGGTGGACGGGGTGGTGAGCGAGCGGGAGGCGGGCTTCGTCAACGCCTGTGCCGACGCCCTCACCGCCCTGTGCGACGCCGCCGGTCTCCCCTCGGACAAGCCCAGCCTCCGCATCCAGGACTTCGTCACCCCTGGCGTCCGCTCCGGCGACCAGGCCGCCCGCCAGGGCCGGGAGGTCCCCGCGTCCGCCGCCCCGGCCCCGGAGGCCCAGCCCCCCGCCCAGCCGGAGCCCACCCTGGAGGAGCTGCTGGCCGAGCTGGACAGCCTGTGCGGCCTGGAAAAGGTCAAAGCGGACGTGAAGAGCCTCATCAACCTGGTAAAGGTCCGCAAGCTCCGGGAGCAGGCGGACCTGCCCGTCCCCCCCATGAGCCTGCACCTGGTGTTCATGGGCAACCCCGGCACGGGCAAGACCACCGTAGCCCGTCTGCTGGCGAAGATCTACCACGCCATCGGCGTGCTCTCCCAGGGACAGCTGGTGGAGGTGGACCGCTCCGGGCTGGTGGCCGGGTTCGTGGGCCAGACCGCCCTGAAGACCCAGGAGGTCATCCAGCGGGCCCTGGGGGGCGTGCTGTTCATCGACGAGGCCTACGCCCTGACCAGCCACGACAACCCCAACGACTTCGGCCAGGAGGCCATCGAGACCCTCCTCAAGGGCATGGAGGACCACCGCCACGACCTCATCGTCATCGTGGCCGGGTACACCCAGCCCATGGCCGACTTCATCCACGCCAACCCCGGCCTGGAGAGCCGCTTCAACAAGTACTTCTACTTTGAGGACTACACCGGCGAGCAGCTCTTCGCCATCTTCCTCTCCCTGTGCGACAAGGGGGGCTACACCCTGGACGAGCCCACCCGGGCCTTCTGCCGGGAGGCCTTTCAGGACCTCTACGAGAAGCGGGACGAGAACTTCGGCAACGCCCGGGACGTGCGGAACATCTTCGAGCAGGGGATCGCCCGCCAGGCCGACCGGGTGGCCGCCCTGGACTCCCCCACCCGGGAACAGCTCATGGCCCTGACGGTGGAGGACCTCCAGGACCCGGAGGAGGACTCTGCCCAGGCGGAAACGCCCCCTCAGAGCCCGCCCGTCCCCTGAGTCGCGCCCGCTCCGGCCCGCCGCGCCCCTATTTTCCCCATTCGAGCGGAAAAACGGGGCGTTGCGGACCCTCTCGACCCCTGCCCCGCCGGAGTTTTTCCCCTCCTATCCATTTTTTTGAAAAAGTTTCGCAACAAGGCGTTGACAGATTTGCAAACAGGTGCTATACTAACCCTAGTCTGCAGGGACAACTAGGGCTCACGTCTGCGTAAGTCATAGTCATGGACTTACCTGGACGTGCGCTTTTTGTTTACAGACACAAGACACAACAACCCAGGAGGTAATCAAGATGTATCACGGCACCGTAAAATGGTTCAACGAGACCAAAGGCTTTGGCTTCATCGCCAACGACGAGGGCGGCGAGGACGTGTTCGTCCACTTCTCCGCCATTCAGATCGACGGCTTTAAGACCCTGGCGGAAGGCCAGAAGGTCACTTTCGACACCGAGCCCGATCCCCGCGGCAACGGCAAGCTCCGCGCCGTCAACGTCATCCCCCAGTAATTTTCTCTCCCAGCACGCCAAAGAGGGCGTCCCCCCGGGGACGCCCTCTTTTTCGCCTGCCCATTTCCCCAAAGAAACCTCTCCCGGCCACAGCGCCGGGAGAGGTTTTTGTGTGTGGCTCGAACAGGAAAGGTCGCAGTCGGAAAAGACAAGGCGCCGCGCCGCACGACCCTCCCTGGCTCCTCGCAAGGTGCAGTGCCGCACTACCCCCTAGCTCCCTCCAAGGTGCAGTGCCGCACGACCCCCTCGGCTCCCCCTCTGGGGGAGCTGTCAGCCGCAGGCTGACTGAGAGGGTGGACTTCTTTCGACAGACCCCCCTCCAGGGCGCCCTTTTACTGGAGGGTCTGCCCGCCTGCGGGCGGGACGGTGAGGCGGAGGCTCTCGTCCAGCACCCGGGCGGCCATGACGGCGGCCTGGGCGCGGGTCAGGGTCCCCTGGGCGTCAAAGGCGCCGCTGGCGTCCACGCCGTTCAGGATCCCCGCCTCGTAGAGGGTGTAGACCGCCTCCCGGTACGCGTCCGCCTGGGCGTCGTCCGCTCGGGGCAGATCGGGGATGGAGGCCACCTGGAAGCGCTGTTCCAACCCCTCTCCACACCCGGCGGCCAGGGTTTTGGCGAAAAAGCCCCGGGTGGCAACGGCGTCGCTGAAGTCCGCGGGGTCAAAAATCTCCTCCAGCCCCCGCTGGACGACGGTATAGCACACGTCCCGCCACCAGTCCTCTGAGGCGGTCTGGAGGGCGGGCTCCACCCCGTGGGCCAGGTCGTAGAGGCGCAGGGCCAGGGTGAGGCACTCCGCCTGGGTCAGCGCCCGCTCCGGGTCGAACCGCCCGTCCCCCACGCCCACCATCACGCCCCTCTGGGCGCACAGGTCCACCTCCCGGGCAAACCAGCTGTCCTGGGGTACGTCGGAGAAGCGGCGGTCCCAGTCCTGGCGGGTGAAGGCGCGCTCAACGCCGCCCGCGGTGGCGTAGTAAGTCTCCCCCTCCCGGCGGATGGCCTCCACCGGCGCGCCCAGGTCCACCTCGCCGATGATCTGGAAGTCCTCGTCCAGGAAGGTGACCTTGTTGTTCCGGGGGCTCTCGCCGTAGACCTGGTGGGTGGTCCGGGGGTCGTCCAGCAGGAACTGGCGCATCATGTATTCCTCCCCCGTCCAGAGGATCTGGAACTCCCGCCGGCATTGCCCGGAGAGGGCGCCCATGTAGACGCTGGCCTCCTGGACCCAGGGGCGGTCGGACAGGTCAGTCCACGCCGCGCCGTCGGGGGAGTAGTAGATGGCGGAGGCGAGGGCGTAGTACACCACGTAGCCCCGGCCGGTGTCCAGCACGGTGGGGATGGCGTCCGCCTCCAGCGGGCCGGTCACGGCGGGCTCCGCCCCCAAGGCGGCGGGGGTCAGCGCCCCCAGCAGGGCCAGGGCCAGCAGGGCGGCCAGGAGTTTTCTCTTCATGGCAAAAACCTCCTCCTATTTTTCACGACAAATCTCGCTTCACATCTTTCTGGGGCGAAAGCGTGCTGGTCACAGTGTGCCAGTCAGAGTGCGCCGGTCACAGCGCACCTTTGATTTTACTCTACACCCACCCCGCGTTTGTTGTCAACCTGGGGTGGGCCGGTCAGAGCGCGCCGTGGACCACCTCGCCCCGAAAGACCACCGCCTTGAGGGTCAGGTCGCCGTCCAGGATGGCCAGGTTGGCCGCCCTGCCCCGGTCCAGACTGCCAAAGCGGTCATAAATACCCAGGGCCCTGGCCGGGTTCACCGCCGCGGCGGTGACGGCGTGGGCCAGGGGCACGCCGAAGGACACCGCCCGGCGCAGGCACTCCATCAGGTCGACGCAGGACCCCGCCAGAGCGCCATCCGGCCCGGTGGCCCGACCGTTTTCCACTGTCACCGCCTGGCCGCCCAGGTCGTATGTCCCATCCCCCAGCCCGGCGGCCCGCATGGAGTCGGAGATCAAAATGACCCGCTCTGGCCCCAGCAGGCGGAAGGCGGCCCGGACCGCGGCGGGGTGGACGTGGACGCCGTCGGCGATGAGCTCGCAGGCCACTCCCGGGCTGTCCGCCACCGCCCCGATCACGCCGGGACGGCGGTGGTGAAAGGGCGGCATGGCGTTGAAGAGATGGGTCACCTGCTCCGCCCCGACCGCAAAGGCGGCCAGGGCGGTATCGTAATCGGCGGCGGTGTGGCCGACGGACACCCGGCAGAGCGCCCGCGCCCCCCGGATGAAGTCCAGCGCCCCCTCCAACTCCGGGGCCACCGTCACCAGCTTCACAAGACCGCCGGAGGCCGCCGCCAACTCCGCCAGCAGACCAAGGTCCGGCCTTTGGAGCCAGTCGACCCGCTGGGCCCCCCGCTTCTCCGGGGCCAGGAAGGGCCCCTCCAGGTTGAGCCCCACCAGCTCCGCGCCCCTCGCCTGGGCGTGGGCGGCGTGGTGGGCGGCGGCGCGGCAGGCCGCCGACAGCCCCGCCCGGGGCAGGGTCATGACGGCGGGGCAGATCTGGGTGACCCCCCGGCTCAGCTGGTAGTCCGCCAGCCGGGCCAGGGCCTCCGGCGTCCCGTCGGACGCGTCCGCCCCGGCGCAGCCGTGGAAGTGGAGGTCGGTGAAGCCGGGGAGGATGTAGTCCTCCCCCGGCGCCCGGTCCTCCTCCACCCGGTCCAGGATGACCTGGCCCTCCACCCGCAGGCGACCCCGGACAAACCCCCGCTCCGGGTCAAAGAGCCGTCCCGTCAGCCACATTTCCCGCCCCTCCTCTGAAAAGTCCCTCGGAATGGCGGCCCCGCCGGTCTCCCGACGGGGCCGCTGATGTTGTCTCGCTGTTACGCCTTCTTCCACGTGGCCGTGGAGAAGCGCTGCAGGATGGTGGCAGTCTGGGCCCGGGTGGCGCTGCCCTGGGGGGCCAGGGTGCGCTCGTCCATGCCGGTGATGAGCCCGGCGGCGTTGGCCCAGGTCATGGCCTCCACGGCATAGGGGCTGACGGAGGCGGCGTCGGCAAAGGCGCTCAGGTCGCCGGAGCCGTCCACGGCGTAGCCCTGATACCGGGCGTAGCGGTAGAGGATGGCCGCCATCTGCTCCCGGGTGATGGGCGCGTCGGGGGCGAAGGCGCCGCCGCCCACGCCGTTGACGATCCCCTTCTCCCCCGCCCAGCGGACGGCCTGGGCGTACCACTGGCCGTCGGCCACGTCGACGTAGCCCGCCCCGGTGGAGCTCGGACTGCCCGCCAGCCGCCACAGGATGGTGACCACCATGGCCCGGGAGGTGGCCCTCTCCGGGGAGAAGGCGGTCTGGGAGGTGCCCACCATCATCCCCTTGTTGTACACATACCGCACCGCCGCCTCATACCAGCTCCCGCTGGGCACGTCGGCAAAGGGCAGCGGGGCCTCGCCCGCGGAGCCGCCCGCGCCGGAGCTCGTGCCGCCGGAGGCGCCCCCGGAGGTCCCGCCGGAACTGCCGCCAGAGCCGCCGGAACCGCTGGAGCCGGAGCTACCGCCAGTTCCGCCCGTCCCGCCGGTGGCGACCCCGCCGGAGGAGGAGCCATTGGCCTGGGCGGAGACAGTCAGGGCGGTCTCCTTGGCGGTGTAGAGCCCGTCCGCCTCACCGAGGGCGGTGACGGTCACCGCCGTGTCGGTCTGCAGACCGGTGAAGGCGCCGGTGAGGGCGGCGGGCAGGTCGCCGGAGCGGGCCACGGCGCAGACGCTGGCCCGCCCGGTGGCGGCGTCATAGCGCTGGGCCTGATAGACGCCGGTCTGGGCCGTGATCTGGAGCCCCGACTTGGCCGGGGCGGGGGCCAGGGTGAAGTCGATCCGGGCGGCCACGCTCAGCCCGTCCGGCCGGGCGGTGTAGGTCACCTTCCCCCGCTCTCCCGTCAATGCCACCGGGGCGGCCTCCCCCGTCTCCGCCGCGCCGGTGTCCCCATAGGCCCCGGCGGGGGCGGGCTCGTTCTGGGAGGGCTCGGCTTTCTGTTCGTCGGCCAACCGCGCCGCCCGGACCATCTCCTCCGCCGGGGCATAGGCCACCCCCTGGGCGGCGGTGATGGACAGGCTGGGGACGGTCCCGGGCAGGGTCATGGTGAGGGAGGTGCTGGTGAGGCGCTGTCCGGCCAGGGTGTTGGCGTCCTGGACCCGGTAGAGCTCCGCCTGGACGGTCTTCAGCCCGGCCAGCTGGTCCATCTCGTTGTAGACCGCCCCCTCGTCGTCCACCTTATCTTCATCCTCCAGCCAGTAGAACCAGCGCCCGTCGCTGGTCTCCCCCAGGGCCCCCTGGGCGGGGGCCTGGGCGAAGATGAGCTGACTGCCGTCCAGCACCTTGCCGTTCTGGTCCTTCAGCAGCACCACGTTGTAGGCCGGGTCGCCCTTGTAGGCGCCGTAGAACACCACCGACCCGGCGGGGATGACGCAGGGGGAGCCGTCGGCGTACCGCCCGGCCTGATAGTCCTCCTCCAGCCTGCCGTAGCCGGTCTCGATGAGCTCCACATTGTCCCCGGTGGGACCCAGCACGTCCAGCTCCGCCACCGCCAGGGTGGACATATTGGTGGCGGTGAGGCGGAGGTAGGCGGCGTCGTAGGTATACAGGAAGGGCTCCAGCTCGCCCTTGTCGTTCTTCCGGGCGAAGTAGAGGGTGTAGGAGCCGTCGGCGTTGTAGACCACGTCGCTCTGCTCCCTCCAGCTGCCGGGGTCGGAGGCGCTGCCGGTGTAGGCGTCCCCCTCCTTCACCGTCTCCCAACGCTCTCCGTCCAGGCTGACCTCGAGCTTATAGCCAAAGAGGCGGTATTTGTACACGTCGGCGGGGTCGGCCACCAGGCCCTGGGCGGCGTCCCCGGCGTACCCCTCCGGGGCGGGGGTGAACTTCAGGGCGGTGACCTGCTCCACCCCGCCCAGGTCCAGCGTCACGGTGGGCCGCCCGCTGCCCTTGCCGCAGTAGACGGTGGCGGGATCGTTGTCCAGGGCGGCGGAGATGGCGGAGCGGGTCTGGGCGGCGGGGAGGGTGTTCCCCGTCACCGCGCCGCTCTCCGGGTCGTCGTCCGTCTTCTCCACCAGGGTGTCCTGGGGCGAGGTCATGTTGGTCTCCGCCCGCCAGCCGGACTTGTCGATGGCCCCGTCGTGGCAGACCTTCACCTCCTCCAGCGCCACCGGCGCGGTCTCCCCCAGGAGGCGGTCGACGCCGACGACGGTGTAGCGGAAGGTCTGGTTGTTGGCGGTGGTGATCACGTCGGTGTAGTGGCTCTGGTCGGCGGGGACGAAGGCCACCACCTTGCCGTTGCGGCTGATCTCATAGCCCAGCATGGCGTCCGGCGCGGCGTTGGCGTTCCCCAGGGCGATCTCCACCCGGTTGCCGTCGATCCGCCGCGCCGCGGCGTTTTCGATGGCGGCGGTGACGGCGGCGCCGTCGGACATCCCCTGCCCGCCCTCCAGGCGGTAGAGGCGGCTGTCGTCGTCGATGTACTGGATCTTCCGCCCCTCCTTTTCAAAGTGGGCGGCGTAGGCCAGGGTGGCCGCGTCGGGGGTGAAGCCCCAGGCGGCGAAGAAGTCCAGCACGTCCCGCCCCGCGGCGGCGCAGGCGGCCTGCATGAAGCGCTGGTCGCCGCTGGACCCGTCGGGCAGCGCGGGGCTCGCTTTGGCGGGGTCCCGGAGGTAGGACTCCAGCCGGGCGTAGAACAGCCCGTCCTGCTGGGCCTGGATGGTGTCGTAGGTCCGATAGGCGTAGTCGTCGTCATAGGCCAGGTGGAGCTGCCAGTACATGGCCAGCTGTACCGCCAGGTCCCCGGTGTGGCCGGTGGTGCCGGTGGCCACCGCCTGGTAGACCTTGTTATAATCCGCCCGGAAGTTGTCGTTGCTCTCCGGGGCGGCCTCCCCGCCGGTCTTGGCCAGCTGGGCGAAGACGTTGTTGGTCACCTCCACCCGCTGATAGGCCGCGGCGTTGATGCAGTGGCCGATCTCGTGGGCCAGGCCCCAGCCGGTGAGGCGGCCGCTGACGTACCTGCCCTGGGCGTCCGTCACCACCGGCTCCAGCCCCGCCACCTCCGGTGCGGAGCCAAACTCGATGCCGATGTGCTTCCCCCCGGCGTACATGAACGCCCCGGTGAACATCTGGTGATAGCGCACGTTCAGCCGGGTGAAGGGGTAGGCGTCGTTGTCCGTGGCGGCCTTGTTCAGGCCCTTGAAGGCGTAGAAGTAGTCGATCTCCTGCTCCATGGCGGCGATGGCCCGCTCCAGCTGGGCGGCGGGGTCGGCGGCGGCGGAGAGGCCCCGCCAGATCTGGGTGGCGGGGAGGGAATACATCATGTTGTCCAAGGTGATCTCCGTGGCGTTGAGAAAGCAGTTTTGCTCGTCATAGGCGTAGCCCGTCTCCCCGTGGGCCGCCCGGTGGGCGGCCTCCAGCCCCGCCACGTAGTCCTCCAGCTCCTGGACATAGGTCTGGATGGCGGCGGTGCGGGCCTGACCGGTGACCTCGTCCACCCGCAGGGTGGGGATGGCCTCCGCCCCGGACACCCGCACGGCGTAGCGCCGGGCCCCCCGGGCGCCGGTGTACTGGAGGTAGAGGGAGCCGCCCCGCTCGGTGGCGTCGGAGCCGATGGTGGGGATGACCACCTCGTTCCGCCCCGCCTTCAGCCGGGTGACGGTGGACTGCCAGGCGGAGACCTGGGCGTGGTACTGGGTGGCGATCAGGTTCAGCTCCACGTCCTTCCCCCTGGGGGTGGCGTCGTCCAGGTCGGAGACGTAGAGCACCACCGTCTCCCCCGCCCCGGCCACACAGCCCAGGGGCTGGTAGTCGGACAGGGCCTGGGCGAAGCCGTTCTGGGGACTGCCGTTGGCGGTGACCTGGTTATCTACCGCCAAAACCTCCGCCAGCTTAGACCCGTCGGCCAGCAGCTCCAGGGCGTAGTTCAGGTCGGCCAGGATGGTCTCCCGGTGGGGGTGGTACTCCCCGCTCACGTCGTCCCGGGTGTTCACCCGCGCCACCAGGGCGTCCACCTGGGCCTTGGTGACGGTGTCCTTCAGGGTGATCCGCATCTCGTCTTCAAACAGCCCCGCCACCAGGGTCTCCAGTTCGTCGTAAGCATACACCCGCACCTCCGCCAGGGTGACGGGGGCGGTGTTGAAGGTACGGGTCCGCAGCTGGAAGTTGTCGGCGGTGATGGGCCGGTCGGCCACGACCTCGTAATATTTCCGCCCCAGCTCGTCCGCCCGGGCGTAGAGGTCGGCGTCCACCAGCACCAGCGCCCCGCTCTCGTCCCGGTAGCCCAGCCGGGCGTCGTACTGGGCCACGCTCTCCCCGCCGAAGGGGGCGAAGCGCACCGTGTCAAAGGTATAGTCGTCGTCCAGGGTGAACTCCGGCCCGCAGAAGCCGTCGTAGAACGCGCCGTTGTCCCAGTCCCCGATCTCGACGTAGGTGGACGGGTCGTTGTCGATGAGCGCGTCCCAGTCCGCCCCGCCGTAGAAGGTCAGGGGCTTGCTGGTGTTGCCGGTGACGCTCTGGATGTGGGTCGCGGCCCGCCCCTGGCCGTCGGTCACGTTGATGAGGCCGTACTTGGGCAGCTCCACCCCCGTGGCGGTGAGGGGGGTGCCCTGGGCGTCCTGGGACTTGGGGCTGGCCCCGTTCTGGTTGTGGGCCACCACGTACACGCTGTACCGGGTCCCCCCCGTCAGGTTGGGGATGGTGTACCGGGTGGCAGTGAGGTTTTCCACGGCGGTGTACCCGTCGTCCGTCTCCGCCTTGTAGTAGAGGGTGAACCACTGGGCGTCATACTTGCAGTCCCAGCTCACCTGGAGGGACTGGACCGCCGGGGTGAGGGTGACATACTGGGGCGCGGGGGGGACCTTGGCGCAGGTGACGGTGTGCTCGTAGACCTCCGACCAGTCGCTCCGCCAGTCCCCGCTCACCGAGCGCACCCGGATCTGATAGGTCTCAAAGGACTTCACCGTGCCGTTGAAGGAGTCCCCCTGGAAGGTGTAGGAGTTGGTGGTGGCCACGGCGGTCTTGCTGTACCCGGGGCCGGACACGCTCAGCTCATACCCCGTCACATTGGGCTGGGCCGTCCAGGTGACGGTGAGGTTTTTGTACCCCAGCCCGTCCGACTCGGTGTTGCTGGCCGTGAGCACCGTGGGGATGGACAGCTGGGGCTCGGGGATGCGCTCGGCGAAGTCGCTCAAAAACTCCACCTTGGCGATCTGGGCCAGGCTGCCCTGGTCGGCGGTGGCGGTGACCCGGATGGTCACCTTCTTGATGGCCATCCGCTCCCCCAGGTCGATGACGATGGAGCCGTCCCGCTCCACGGAGACGTCCCGGGCGGCGGCGGTCCCCTGGGCGGCGACGGGGGCCGCCTGGACCGCCTGGGCCAGGGCCACCGGGGCGGCGGAGAAAAGGGCGATGGGGGCGGCCTGGGCGCCGATGGCGGCGTCGATGGTGACGTTCCGCCCCTGGTGGTCCACCCCCTCCACCGTCACCGTCCCGGCGGCGATGGTGCTCTGGGAGCCGCTGGGGGCGGCGATGCAGATGGCCTCCGCCTGGACCGGGGCGGCGGCGGCCTGGGCGGCGGCCTCGGCGCTGCCCTCCGGGGCGGTGATCTCCAGGTCGGTGGGCAGGGCTACCGCCACCGGGTTGTCCGCGCTGATGGGGGCGTCCCCGGCGGGGGCCAGGGCCACTACCGTGTCCTCCTTCCGCTGGTCCAGCAGGTCGGCCAGAGGGGAGCCGGAGGCGGTGGTCCCCACCTCCGCCTGGGGGGTCACCGCCTGGCTCAGCACCAGGGAGGACACCGTGTGCACCGGCCCGGCCTCCTGGACCGCCCCGGCGTTGCGGACGGCCACGGCCAGGTCGGCCAGGTCCACCGTCCCGCTGCCGTCCAGGTCCAGGGCGGCGTCGGCGCTGTCCAGGGCGGCCACGATGGCGTCCGCGTCGGCGTCGTCAATGGCCCCGTCGCAGTTCACGTCCCCGGCGGGGAACACGCCGAACAGCCCGTCGGCCTGGGCGCGGCCGTCGTTGACGGAGGCGTAGTTGTAGAGGGTGAGCTGGACGCACCGGCCGTCAAAGTCCAGCTCCTGGGTGTAGGGCAGGTAGCCGGGGGCGGTCAGGGTCAGGGTGTAGCGCCCGTCCGGGATGGCGGACAGGTGGGCGCCGCACGCCGCCGCGCCCTGGGGGGCGGTGACGCGCTCGTGGAACCGCTCCTGCCCCTCCCGGGCCGTCAGGAGCAGCTCAAACTCCGTCCGGGCCAGCGCCCCGGAGCGGTGGAGGGTCAGGGTCAGCTCCCCCGTGGGCCCCTCCGCCGCGGCGGCCCCCAGGGGGCACAGCCCCAGGGCCAGACAGACCACCAACAGCCAGCTCAACACTCTCTTCCTCATGCGTTTCCTCTCCCTGTCTCCGTGTGGATTTTCCGTGCGTTATGTAAACTTTGCGCCACCTATTATACCCCACTTCCCCCCGGAACGCAATCCCCTATTCCCCATATTTTGTGGCATAATTCCCCCAGCCATACCAAATAGCCTCCGTGCCTCCCCTACCCTGTCCAGAACCGCCGCCATACGGCGACCCTGCCGACGGCGAGTCTGCGCGTTTATGCAAAAATGAATACTGGAGTGGATATGCGCGGCCCCGTTTTGTATGCTGGAATTCGGGTCAAGTTTGACGAGCATCTGACGAGCATTTGACCCCCATCCTGACACCCATACCCCATCATTTCATACGCTTTTTTGCCGCTTTTCTACCAAAACCTGTTTTGACCGACCCGCAAGAAAAACCCCACAACGCCTTGAAATTCAAGGGTTGTGGGGTTTTTCTGTCCTGGAGCAGGTGAGGGGAATCGAACCCCCGTGTTCAGCTTGGGAAGCTGATAAAAACCCTAATATTCCTTGGCACTTAGCCTATTCTTGACAGGCACCTGACAGGCATCCGTCCAGGTAGGTGTCTAACTTATCCACCGACTTCCGCTTGTGGATGGCGTCCAGGTGCGTGTAAATATTCAGGGTGGTGTGCACGTCGGCGTGGCCCATCTGGGCGCACGCCTGGACAGCATCCACCCCGGACAGATAGAGCAGCGTGCAGAATGTATGCCGGAGCCAGTGGAGGGTGATCGGCGGAATGGTCATATCAAATTTGTGCTGCCCCGGCTTTTTCATCCGCTCCAGGTCGGCCAGGGTGCGGGTGCCGTATTTGATGTTCAACTGGCGCATATAGCTGGACCACAGTGCCGCCCAGGCCGACTGTGTCATTACCCGCCCATCCGTGGTGTGGATCACCAAATCGTTGTCCCGTGGCATGGCCTTCATGTAGTCGCACAGCCTGCGGGGAATATCTACCACCCGCATCCCGGCGGCGGATTTGGTCAGTGGCCGCAGCGTCGGCACATCGTTGGGTGGGTATTCGATGGTCTTATTCACCCTGATCGTCTGGCCCTCCAGATCCACGTCTCCCCAGGTGAGGGCGGCCAGCTCCCCGCGGCGGAGGCCGGAGAGCATCATGATCACCGCCACCGCCTGGCCTCGCCCGGGCGTCTCCCAGATCCACCGTTGCTCCTCCGGCGTGAGGGCCCGGCGGCGCTCCACCGTCCGGGCCGGTTGCGTGAGTTTGACCAGGTCCACGGGATTGGAGGGGATGACCCGGCCCACCGCCCGCTGCATGATCTGGCGGATGGTCGCGCGGTAGAATGAGACCGTGCGGGCGGCGTATCGTTTTTCCTGGAGTCCGACCAGGACGCGCTCGATATCGTCCGGGCGCACCTGGCTGATCTCGTAGCCCTTGAGGGCGGCCTTCCACACCTCGATGGCGTGGCGATAGTTCTCCTTCTGCCGCCGGGTGATCTCGGCGGCGTTTTTCAAACGGAGGAGGTCATCGGCCCACTGGGCAAACGAATCCCGCCCGGCCAGCAGATCCACGCCCTTATCGAGTTGATGGCGGATCTCGGCCTCCTTCTCCCGCAGTTCAGAGACCGACCTGGCGTAGATGTATTGGTACCTCTCAATACCCTGCTCATCCCGCCCCAGGTAGATTTGAGCCTGATACCGTCCGTCCTTCCGCTTTTTCGTGTCGCTCCCCTCCTCTCGGCGTCCGAACTGGACACGCTATATCGGAAAACTCTTAGCTATAGGCCCACATCAGCGGGGAGTGATGCTCAGCCATGCAACAGAACTAGACACGGTGTACATATATTCCGCGATAGACCCCGTCGCAAATGTCAGCGTCCCATCCGTGAAGCCGTACTCATCAATGCCGAGGTCGGCGGTGACGTTAGCCACCATGTCGTCGTCTGGCTCAAGCATCAAAATGAGGGTCGCCATCGTCTTGAAAATATCCTTGGATTCTTCTTCTGTGTCAACCGCATTGACCCGCACCATGAGTGACACATCCATCAGCATCCCGCTGGGTGAAACCTTGTAAAGCAACGACGCATAGTCGCCAAAATCATAGGCAATCTCAGTGACGCCAGGATCCAAATAATCGCTGTCGTCCATTTCCTCCGGGTCTCCAAGGTCTTGTCCGCTAATGCTCACAAAATTCGTCATGAACGTGTCTGCGTCAATTAAGAACGTATCCAACTCGGTGGCACTGTCCGTCGATTCCTCGGCAGGCGCGGACTCCACAGGCTGTTCCGACTCCACCGGCGAGGGCGCCTCCGATACATCCTCGCCTCCGTTCGGCGTCGGCGATGAGCAAGCGGCTAGCCCGAGGCACATCGCGACACAGACGATCCACGCTAATAATTTTTTCATTTTTCTTCTCCTTTCAATTTCGGTGTCCAATTTGGACACCGTTATTTTTTTGGCTTTCGGGTCAGATAGATTATATTGCCTCTTCGATGTCTGCGGGGGGAGCCCAGGGCTCTAACGCTAGAGATACCATTTGCCGGGCGCGTGCGTCTGCCTGGCGGTAGGCCAGAATCATATCCCGCTCTGCATCGCTCAATACGACCTCTGGCGCATCAATGGCGCTGTCGTCGTCAATAACAAGGCCCAAGGCCTTTGCTCCCCTCATAATCAGGTCTGTAATAGCCTTTGTCTGTGTGGCGAATTTTTTCGCGTGCTGATAGTCGTTGATTTTTTCGTAGAGTTCCGCATCCAGCGTGATGGAAAATCGCGGCTTGTCTGTTGCCATAGTGGTCCCTCCCTCTGTGCCACAATTATGCACCAATACACCACTGGTGTCAAGAAAAAAATAAATACCACTTGACAAGCGCACCAGTGGTGTACTATAATCCGAATTACACCACTGGTGGACTTATTGAGCAAGGGGGTGATGGTATGACTGATAAGGCGCGCCGGTCGGTGTCTCTGCCACGGGACATTGAGGATCGGGTATTCCTGCTACGTCAACAGGAGGAGTTCTGTCGGCTCTCCTACTCCGAGATCGTGCGGAGGCTCATCGTTGCCGGACTGAAGGCTGTTGAGTCGGAGAGCGCCTAATCGGAGGTGATGACCATGGACGACATCAAGAAACTGGGCGCGCAGTTGCAGGCCGCGCGGCTGGCGGCGGGCATGACGCGGACGGCGCTAGCGCAGGTGGCCGGTGTCTATTACCAGACGATCAGCAATATCGAGGAGGGCACTACGGTGCCGATGCCGTACACCCTGAGCCGACTGGCCAAGGCTCTGCCGCAGGCCGGACTGGCAGCGTGGCGGGAGCCTGTGCTCCTGTACCACCGGCAGGTGCGCACGCAGCGACGGCAACGGAGCACTCAGCGATCCCTCCAACGGGATCCCGCGCAAGCCCCGGCCGAGAGGCGACCTCCGTCCCGGCCCCAGCCGACACTGAGCATCGGGGAGATCTGCCGCCGGGCCAAGGCGGCGGGGATGACCTATGGGGACTACGTGGACAAGATGCGCAGAGGGGAGGTGTAACTATGAGCAGAGGACCGTGGAACCAGGCGAGGCGAGGACCCGCACCGGTGATGGACGTGGCCGATCTGCCCGCCGTCTGCACCGTGGCCGATGTGGCTCGGCTGCTCCAATGCACGGGGGCCTATGTCAGCCGGATCGCCGCGGAGGGCATTCTGCCGGCGTTCAAATTGGGCAACCGCTGGCGCTTCCGCCGAGACGATGTACGCGCGTACATCGACAGGGAGGTTGACGCCATCGAGGCAAAAAAAATCCCCCTGGGGCGCGGGCACGCCACCAAGGGGGAGGGGATCTTGCGATCCCATGAGAACACAAGGGCATTATACCACAGTGCGGAACAGATTGCAAGGGGGTGTGACCCAGCATGAGGCACGATTTGACGGCCTATTGGTCGGTGATCCCGGCCCCGGTGCTGCGGGACCCCGAGCTCACGGCCTCCGCCGTGCTGCTGTACGCGGAGGTCTCCACGCTGTGCATGGAGGACGGCTACTGCCGGGAGACCAACGAGCAGTTGGCCAAGCGCATGGATCTGAGCGTCTCCCAGGTGAGCCGTCTGGTGGCCCAACTCACACGGCGGGGCTATCTGAGTTCCGGCATGACCCCTACCGAGACCGGGCGGGAGCGGCACATCTATGCGGGGATATTCCCGGCCGCCCAGGAGACGGACGATCTGACGCCCGGCCCCGCCCTGGGGGGGTATACGCAAAAATGCGTAGACCCCCCCGGGGGATCTAAGCAAAAATGCGTAGACCCCCCCGGGGGATCTAAGCAAAAATGCGTAGACCCCCCGGGGGGTGTACGCAAAAATGCTCAGACCCATGTAGGTGGTAGCAGTAAAAGTACGTACTACGGAGACGTAGATACTCTAGAAAAGAAAAAAGAAAATAAAAAAGAAAAAAGAAAAGAGGCGCCCCGCGCTCGACGCGGGGCCTCGGTCCCCCAGTGGCGGCCGGAAGCCTTTGAGCGGTTCTGGACCTACTACCGCCATAACGTCCGGGGGGAGGATCGGATGGCGGCCGTCCGGGAGTGGGACAGGCTCCAGCCTGACGATGACACCCTCCGTGCGATTGCCCGCGCCCTGCAGTGGCAGGTGCGACGCTGGCGGACCAACGGCGGGATCGGTATGCCATACGCCTGCCGCTATCTGAGTCACCGGCGGTGGGAGGACGTGCCGCCGGAGGCGGATCCCACTCCCGGAGATAACGGCCCCGCCGTGGTAGAGGGGAGGGATCTGCCCGTATGGACCTGACCCCCGACGACATCAACACCGTCCAGGCGAGCGTGATCGGCTCCATGCTGATTGACGACAACTGCGTAGGGCGGGTGCTCCAGGAGCTGACGCCGGAGGACTTCTTGACTGACGCCTACCGCTCCATCTATCTGGGGATCCGCAGCGTGTTCTCCGCCGGGCGGCCCGTGGATCTGATCACCCTCCTGGGGGCACTCCAGGCCGACCCCTCCGTGGAGTGGGCCAGGCTCCTCCGGGAGTGCATGGAGATCACCCCCACCGCCGCCAATGTGGGCGCGTACATCCCCATCCTCCAGGCACAGTCCCGGTTGGCCCGGATCAAAGCCCTGGGTAGTCAGGTGGCCACAGCCGACACACTGGATGAGGCGGCGGAACTGCTGGACAAGATCCGGGCCATTCAGGCGGGCGGCTCCCGGCTGCGGATCACCACGATGGATCAGGCCGTGGTGAGATTCTTGGAACGCCAGGAAAAACAGACAGAGCCGGAATACCTCCGATGGGGATTTTCCGCCCTCAACAGTCGGCTGCACATCGGGCGGGGCAAATTCGTGGTGCTGGGGGGCTATCCGTCGGACGGTAAGACGGCCCTGGCCCTACAGATGGCTCTGGCCATGTCGGAGCGGCGGCGGGTTGGGTTCTACTCTCTTGAGACCGACGAGGACACCTTGACAGATCGGCTCATAGCCGGGCGGGCAAACATCAACATGGACGGGATCAAGCTCCGCACTCTGACCTCTGACGATCTGGTCTCCGTGGCCGACGCCAGCGCCGTCCTATCCGGGCGTCATCTGGAGCTGATCACCACCGGCGGGCTGACGGTGGAGGACATTGGCGTGAGCGCCCTCAGTCGGCGCTATGATGTGATCGTCGTGGACTACATCCAACTCCTCCGCCCATCCACCCATCGCCGGAGCCGGTACGAGGAGATCACCGACATCTCCATGGCTCTGCACACCTACGCCCAGCGCACCGGCGTCACCGTGCTGGGCCTGTCCCAACTGGCCCGCCCGGACCGATCGTCGAAGGCCCGGCGGGCACCCCGGATGTCAGACCTCCGGGAGTCTGGGCAGTTGGAACAGGACGCGGACGCCATCATGCTCCTGTACCGGGAGGCCCCAGATGACCCGACATCCCGACGGGTGCTGGTGCTCGAGAAAAACAAGGAGGGCGAGACGGGCCAGATCTACCTGCGATTTGATGGCTCCGTCCAGACGTTTGCCCCGGCGGCCTCCAAGGACCTACCCCGCCCCACCAGCACAAGGCCGCGAGAGCCGGGTTATCAGCAGGTCAGTTTTCGGGACCTGCCGGACAATACGCCCGTCCCGTTTAACGCCGGGACGGAAAAAACACGAGAGGAGAACATCCCATGAGAACGATCGCGATCCTGAACCTGAAGGGCGGCGTGGGGAAGACCACCACGGTGATCAACCTGGCCGCCATCCTGGCCGGAGACTACCAGCAGCGGGTACTGCTGGTGGACGCCGACAGCCAGGCCAACCTGACCGAGTTTTTCCACCCGGACGCGGACGAGCCGGGACTGGCGGATCTACTCATCGAGGCCGCCATCGGCACCTCCGACGTGGCGGAGGCGTACATCCACCCAACGGACACGGAGCGGATCTCGCTGATCCCCTCCACCCTGTCCCTGATGGATCTGGACATTGTCCGTGGTGCGCAGCGGGCGGGAGAACCCCGCGCCCTGCGGGACACTCTCCACGCCATCGAGGAGGACGGTCCTCCGTCAGAGCGGTACGACTGGTGCCTGATCGACTGCCCCCCGGCGCTCAACACCGCCACCTCCGCCGCTCTGCTGGCGGCCCAGGAGGTCATCATCCCCATCAAACTGGATGCCTTCAGCCTGGCCGGACTCGCTAACCTGCGCCATCAAATCGCCTGTGTGAGGCAGATTAACCCGGACCTGCGGCTCCTGGGTTGTCTGCCTACCATGTGGTACAATTCCCAACTCACCAACGAGGCGCTCCGCACTCTGCACGAGGTTGGGCTACCCACCTACCAGCCCATCCGCCGGTCGGACAAGGTGGACATGATGACCTACGCACAGACGCCGCTGCGAATTTGCAGCCCCAGGAGCGCCGCCGGCGTGGACTACCGCCGTCTGGTGGGCCTGATGATGGATGGGGGTGACCGCAGTGAGTGAACCCAAGCGTGGGTTTGATTTGGCCACCCGCCTTGGCGTGTCCAAACTGGACACCGGCGGACCTGGGCGGGAGCAGATCGACTACCTGTCCCTGGACAACATCTCTCCCGACCCCGACAACTTCTATCGGGTGGAGGAGGACAGCGTGCGGGATCTGGCGGCCAACATCCAGTTGGTGGGACTCCAACAGCCCCTGCGTGTGCGCCCGAACCCTGAGAGGCCGGGTCACTACATCGTCGTCTCCGGCCATCGCCGTCTGGCGGCGCTGCGGATCCTGGATCAGGAGGAGTCCACGGGTGACTGGCAGCAGGTCCCGTGCATTGTCACGGACAACGTGGACTCCCCCGCCATGCGAGAACTGCGGCTGATCTACGCCAACAGCGCCACCCGCGTCCTCAGCCCCTATGAGACCTCCCAGCAGGCCGAGCGAGTAACGGCCCTGCTGTATCAGCTCCAGCAGGAGGGCGTGGAATTCCCCGGACGGATGCGGGATCATGTGGCCGAGGCGTGCCGGATCTCCGCGTCCAAGCTGGCGCGGCTCAATGTCATCAATCGCGGACTGGCGGAGCCACTGCTCGTGTCCATGTGGCAGGATGGGATCCTCCATGAGTTCGGCGCCTACGCTCTGGCCCGTCTCCCGGCGATCCTCCAGGCGACCATCGTTGACCAGATGCGGCTCTACGGCAAAGACCTGCCAGAGGGGTATATCTTGGACCGTTTTGCCTCCCGGCCCGATCTGGAGCGGTTCGTTAGCGGGTTTGACCCCTGTCCGGCCTCGGATGATACCTGCGGCGATGGATGTACAGGCGCGGCATGCAAGGTCCGCCAGACATTGTTCACCCCATACGGCGTTGACTGCCCTGCGGATATGTGCTGTCTGCAATGCCATTGTCTGAGGTTCTGCAATCACCCCTGCCATCATGGCATGGAGCGGCAGAAGCAGACGCGGCAAGCATACGCAGCAGAACAGCGGAAGGCGGCAGCCCAGGAGCGCGCCCGCGCCAAAACAGCCCGCGAGAATATGGCGGCGGTGCGAAAAGCCCTCTGGACTAATATCGTGGCCGCCACTGGGCCAGATGGCCCGTCGTCGGATCAGATCGTGCAAATCTGTGATATGTCTGGGTACGACCCCCTCGCCGTCCATGGGCATCTGCACGCACTCCAGTACCCGGGCCACGTTATGCGGCACGAATGGACCGAAGATATCCCGATATCGCTACTCGGCCCCCTGTGTCGAGTGCTGGGCCTGTCGGCAGATCGCCTGCTGGGCCTGGGCAACCAGACATCGTGTGAGGAGGTGGGCGCGAATGATCCCCAAGACGCTTGATCTGTGCGGCGTCTGCGCCGCAAAACTGGCGACGGCCTACGCCATCCGCAAGGTCGCCGGCGGGGTGGACAACAAAATCACCTGCGCTGAGTGTGGCCGCCGGCGGTACGGCGGGACCTATGATGTGACCAAGAAGGGAGGCGCGGGCCGTGGCAGAGGCTGACGGTAAGAAGACGGTCAAGTGCTGCTACTCCTGTACTCACTTTGCGGAGTTGCGGGAGCCGAGAGAGTTGAATGCCTATTCCGCTGTATGCGGCTACTGCTATAGGCGGGGAGGGGTATTCAGCGCGCTGCCGGTATATGTCCCTGGTGCCCTGTGCGAGGACTGGACGCCATGAGGCGGGGTCGGTTCAGCCTCCTGGAGGAGATCATCGTGGATAACTTCGCCGGGGGCGGCGGAGCCTCGACCGGGATTGAGTTGGCCACCGGCCGGATCGTGGACATCGCCATCAATCACGACCCGGACGCCATCCTGATGCACCGAACCAACCACCCCCACACCCAGCACATCCAGGCCAGCGTGTGGGATGTGGATCCCGTGGAAGTGTGCCGGGGCCGCTCCGTGGGCCTGGCCTGGTTCTCGCCGGATTGCAAACACTTTTCCAAGGCCAAGGGCGGGAAGCCCGTGGACAAGGCCATCCGCGGCCTGGCCTGGATCGTCCTCCGCTGGGCCGGGGAGGTACGGCCCAGGGTCATCATCCTGGAGAACGTGGAGGAGTTCCAGACCTGGGGGCCGGTGCGGCGGGGCCGCCCGGTGAAGGCGAAGTCGGGCCAGACATTCCGGCGGTTTGTCGCCCAGCTCCGGGGTTTGGGGTATGACCTGGACTGGCGGGAGCTGGTGGCGGCGGACTACGGCGCGCCCACCACCCGCAAGCGGTTTTTCTTGGTCGCCCGGTGCGATGGGCGGCCCATCGTCTGGCCGGAGCCAACCCACGCCCCGGCGGACAGCCCGGAGGTGCGGGCCGGGCGGCTGAAGCCTTGGCGATCTGCCGCGGAGATCATCGACTGGAGCCAGCCCATGTACTCCGTCTTTGAGAGCCGGGAGGAGATCCGGGAGCGGTATGGGGCCACGGTGATCCGCCCCCTGGCTGACAACACGATACGCCGGATCATCCGCGGCGTGGACAAGTTCACCCTCCGCAGCGGCCAGCCTTACCTGGTGCCCGTCGGCTACGGCGAAAGACAGGGGCAGGCCCCCAGGGTGGGCGACATCAGCAACCCGCTGGGCACGGTGGTCTCCAGAGGCATACACGCCGTATGTGACCCGCTGCTGGCCCCGGTCACCGTCAGCAACACCAGCGGGTCGGTGGGTGCGCCGGCGACGTGGCCGGTACATACCATCACCACCGACGGCGGGCAGATCCTCCACGCCGCCTATTTGACCCAGTACCACACTGAGCGGAGCGAGATGGTCAGGGGTCAGGGCCTCCAGACGCCTATCTGCACGGTAGACACCGCCAACCGCTACGCCCTGTGTAGTTGCAACCTGGTGCAGTATTTCAGCGAAGGCCACGCTCATGGCGTGGACGTCCCCCTGCACACGGTCACGACCCACGACCGGGAGGCTCTGGTGGCAGCCCATGTTTGCAAATTCAAGGGGACAAACCTCGGGCAGTCGCCTGACACGCCGCTCCAGACCATCACGGCCCAAAGCCGAACTTTCGCCGCCTGCGCGGCGGTATGCGCCAAGGCGGCGCCGGGGGCCGACCTGGGCTACTGGCCCCAGATCCGGGCGCTGCTCAACCGCCACTGCGGCTATCACCTGGCGGAGGACGAGATCCTGCTGCTGACGATCGCCGGGGCTGTCTACTACATCCGGGACATCCTCATGCGGATGTTGACGCCCCGGGAACTCTACAACGCCATGGGCTTCCCGGCAGACTACCTCATTGCCCGGGACTACACCGGGTGCGAGTACCCGAGGAGCAAACAGGTGGCCCGGTGCGGCAACGCTGTTCCGCCACCGTTGGCCGCGGCCATGATCCGGGCCAACCTCCCCGAGTGGTGCGGGGAGGAGATCTCCACCATGGAGCAGTTGGGGCGGATCGTGGCGAGTTGAGAGGAGAGGAGGTAACGCAATGATAACCATGTGGGAAATTCTGAACCTGGCGAAAGATAGCCTTTTGGCCGAGCGGGCCAAGCTCGAAAAATTTAAGGACAAGGCGGACGAGGCCATAGGGCTCCACGGCCAGGGAGCCAGAGCAAAATACGAAGAGACCGTTGAAGCAATCGAGAACCTGGATCTCAAAATCAGCGAAATCGACAATCTAATGTGAAATTGACCAGAGAAAGGAGTAATCGGTATGCCTGGAGGACGTTGTGGGCTTTTTCCCGGCCTCGAAAAACAGAGGGAAGAGCGGAGGCGCGAGCGGATCAAAAAACGGTCGGAGACGTGTGTCCTGCGCCATCCGACAAACGGGACCTGTCTCCCGCTGGGGGAAAACTGCTACGACTGCGTGGACGATAAGCTCTGCAAGGCCATGTGTGAGGCGTATCTGTGTGGCTATGACGCCGCGATCGCTATCGTCTCCCCGGAACCGGATAAGACCCAGGGCGGGGAGCGCCGGGGGGGTGAGTCAAGTGCCGGATAGGGAAAATGTCCCCAAAATCACGGAGACCAAAAGCTGGACCCCCGATCAGGTGCGGGAGGTCTGCATCAGACACGGGTATTACACGCGGGGGACCAGCGAGGAGTATGACCAGATGCTGAAGCTGGTGCGGCTGATGGAGCCGACCGAGGAGGGGTTATACAGTATCGCCCTGGACATCGCCCGGCACACGGTAAACTGGGATGATTTGTCGGAGTGGGACAAGCTGAGGATCCTGGAGGATACCATGGATTGTCTGGACAAGGGCGCGGTGCTCCACTTCTATCACATCGAGGAGGAGAGTCATGACCATGACTGAGTATATCGACAGGTCAACGGCCAGGGCGGAGATCACCCTGGCCTACGAGGACGGGCGGATCGGCGCCCTGGAGGACGTCCTGGGAGTGCTGGACTTGATCCCCGCCGCCGAGGTGGGGCAGGCCGGGGCCGGCGGGGCGAACCAGGACGGCAAGACCGCGACCCTGCACGTTGCGTGCAGGGATGGAGAGGACGGCGTAGGCGGGACCGTGCGCATGCACGGCCCGGAGGATCTGATCCTGGGCGGGCTGATCATGATGGCCGCGGAGGTGGCCAGAGAACTGGGCTGTGAGTATGCGGAGCTGTGCCACGGCCTGGTCGCTATCCCGGCCCGCAAGCTGCAAAGGGAGGAGAGCTGATCATGGATATGGATCACGCTAAACTCGGGGTCGAGGTGCTGCGCGTGAACGGGACCCGGGGAGAGGCGTTCGTCACCGTGGACGGGCCGGGGGATCTGCTGCTGCATGGCCTGGCCACGCTGATCTGGAAGACGGGGCAGGAAATCGGCTGGGATCCGGTGGACTTGTGCGACACTATGAAGCGCGTCCTTCAGAAGGACGAGCTGAAGATGGCGGAGGAGGACTGACATGAGACAAACAGTCTGCAAAGCCTGCGGCGCGGCGATCGTCTGGATCAAGACTCCGGCCGGGAAGGCGCTGCCATGCGACGCCGGGCAGCGCTACTACGTCGAAAAGCCGCTCACCGGGACAAAAAAGATCGTGACCAAGAACGGCGAGGTCATTGCCTGCGAGTATACCGACGACCTGCAAAAGGCCAACGGCGTGGGCTATGTCCCCCACTGGGCCACCTGCCCGCAAGCCGACAACTTCAAGCGGAAGGGTGAAAAGACATGATCCGGTTTGATGTGATATCATGTTAGCGGTGTCCAATTTGGGCACATCGAACGGGTAATAGGCGAGAGCCACAAAGGCCACAGCCATCCATACCAGGATAGGAGGTGGCCTTTGTGGCTCAACAGTATCGGTGCATCACCGCCGGGCCGCTGGTGGTGGAGTGTATCTATCCATCCGTCGGCACCAGAGACAGCGACGGTGTGCGGGCCGGGAAGCGCCGGGTCTCATCGGAGGCGCAGCAGCGGATGAACCTGATCTATGCGTACCAGCGCCTGGAGATGGAACTGGCCGCGAATTTTGTCCGAGGCGATATCGTGGCGACGCTCACCTATGACGACGAGCACCTCCCATCTGACCGGGCCACGGTGATCCGAGATCTCCAGCGCACTGTCCGCGCCCTGCGCCCAGTGTGGGCGGCGGCGGGGGCGGAGTTGCGGTACATCTACCGGGTCGAGCACGTCCACGGAGAGGGCCGGTGGCACATCCACCTGGTCTGTAACGCTACGGGGGATGACTACGGCGCTCTCCAAGCTGCCTGGGGGCGAGGGCACGTTGAGGCCCATCCGTTCCGGGTGGACCGAGATCAGAATTACGAGACTTTGGCCCGGTACCTCTGTAAGGAGAAGCGGGACAGGTTGGGGCACCGGCTGTGGTCCTGCTCCCGCAACCTGCGGAAGCCAGTACGGGACAGTCGGCGGGTGGGCAACGACCAAGAGCTGACCCCGCCGCCGGGGGTGACCGTCCTTATGGACACGGGGGATGTGCGGACTGCCTACGGGCGCTACCGATACATCAAGTACCTGGTCGGTGGCTGGGCTTCTGCCTCCGGGCGACCGAGGACACGGAGGCGTAGGCGGCCACGGCGGATCTCCTGATCGGCCTTTATATATTTTCTCGCTTGAGAGATTATATTATCTTAGTGACAGGGGGTAAAATCCCTTGCAATCGCCAGGAAAACGTGGTAAAATGTTGACGGTGATAGACGGGTGGCTGGTCTGCCCGCGCTGTCGCCGAAACAAACGGCTCCTGCGGATCAACCCAGACACGACGGCGCGGCACCTGGAGGTGTACTGCCGGACGTGCAAGAGCCGGATCATCGTGGATATCGAGAGAGGCCAGAGCTTTGAAAGCCAGAGCCCATAACCAGCGCACATGGCGCGGTTGTGGGCTCTGGCTTTTTTCTTGCCGGGAGGTGATATCTATGCCCAATAAGCCGCTCAGACCATGTCGGCACCCGGGGTGCTCGGCTCTGACCTCCTCGGGCTACTGCCCAGCGCATCAGCCTAGGCGGCGCGATACCAGGCGGGCGTCGGCAGAGTATCACAGCCTGTACGCCTCGGCACTGTGGCAGGGGGACCTACGGCCTGGCCAACTTCTGGCGGAGCCGTGGTGCCGGGAGTGCGCCAAGCGCGGGCTCCGTACCCCGGCCACGGTGGTGGACCACATCCGGCCTCACCGGGGAGACCCGGCGCTGTTTGCCGACCGGGGTAACCTGCAGAGCCTGTGCGAGCGGTGCCACAACCGCAAGACCGCCCGGGAGCGGGCGCAAACCAGGGGCAAACAATGCGGCTGATCGAGCAAAAAATCGGGCCAGGTTTGGGCCTGCGGGCGCGCGGACGCGTCGCGGCGCGCGGATTGCAACCCGTAGGGTTGCTACCTCCCCCCCGGGGGAGAAAAGTTTGGCGACGCGCCTCGGAAACCGTAAGCGCCCCGCCGTGGGGGATTTTTTCCCCACGGGGGCGAATGGCCGGCGGGACGGTAGACAGGATAGACAGGAGGGCGAGCGTATGGCTGGGAAGGGCAAGAGGAAAACGGGCGGCGCTGTCGCTGGCAGCGGGCCGGAGGTCGACGGCGGGCTGGAGGCTCGGACTGGGTCTGTGGCCGACGGCGGGCTGGAGGGCCGGACGGTGTCGGAGGCTGACGGCGGGCCGGAGATTCGGACGGGACCGGCGGCCGAGGGCGGGCCGGGGGTTCGGACGGAGCTGGCGGCTGGCGGCGGAGTAGAGGCCGGGGACGGCGAGCGGCGGAGCTGGGTGCGTGTCCATGAGCCCAGGCGGCGGGCCGTCGGAGGTTTGGGACGTGGGCAGCGGAGGTAAGCGGCGGGCGGCGCCACGGGTGGCGGCGACGGAGATGCGCCTGGTGCCCATCGACCAGATCCAGCCCTACCCTGACAACGCCCGGGTCCATCCCCCGGAGCAGATTGCCGCGCTGCGGGACAGTATTCGGGAGTTCGGCTTTGTCCTCCCGGCGCTCATCGACGAGGCGGGGGGGCTGCTGTCCGGCCACGGGCGTCTGGAGGCGGCCAGGGCGGAGGGGATGACAGAGATCCCCTGCGTGGTGGCCACCGGCATGACGGAGGCCCAGCGCCGGGCGTACATCCTGGCGGACAACCGCCTGGCGGAGCTGGCCACCTGGGACCGGGACATCTGCGCCCAGGAAAGCGCGTGGCTGCGGGACCATGGCTTTAAGTTTGAGCTGACGGGATTTGACCCGGTGGAGTTCGCTCCCATCGAGTTTGTCCCCTTCAGCGGCGCCGGGGACGGCGGCGGCTCCCAGATGAGCAACGGCACCAAGTTCCGGGTCTGCCTGGGCCCGGTGATCTTCGACATTGACGACCCGGATCACTCTCTGTACGCCATGGCCAAGGAGGCCGACCCCGCGGAGGTGGCGGAGCGGGTCCGGGCGGGACTGACCGATCTGCTGGGGGGCTAGGCGCCCCGGCGCGGAGCAAGCGGGAGGTGGCGCGCGATATGGTCTTTGCCTTTCCTCAGTTTTTCACCCAGAGGACCCGGTTCCTGGCCTACACGGTGGTGGCCACCGCCCTGCAGAGGGCGGGGCACACCCTCACCGAGGACCTGGAGCGGTGCGACGCGGTGCTGTTCTCCATGTGCGACGTGATGGAGTTCCCCCAGTTGGTCCGACTCCGGCGCTCCACCGGGCGACCCCTGATCGTGGGCGGCTCCTACGCCTACCACTTCCGCTCCGCGATCCTGTACGCGGACGGGGTGTGGGTGGGTGAGTGCTACGAGATGGCGGCGTGCCGGACGCTGGAGGAGCTGCTGGGACACCCGTCCTGTTACACCGGCGGGCCCGACCTCCCCCGGGCGTCCACCCTGATCCGCTGGGAGGAGGTGCCGGTTTGCCAGACCGCCCCCCACAAGGCGTACTACTGGGGCGGCCAGGGGTGCAAGGGCAAGTGCTCCTTCTGCGTGACCTCCTGGACCCATCCCCACCAGGTCAACAGCCGGGCCAGGATCCAGGCGGCCAAGACCGAGGCCGCCCGGCGGGGCCTCCACCTGATGGTCTGCTCCAATGAGTATGACGACGGGGGCGGCGGGCGCACCCAGGATATGCTCCTTCGGGACTATCTGCGGGTGCCCATCCGCCGGGGCTGCTGGATCCGGGTTGGGGTGGAGTTCGCCACGGAGTTCTCCCGGCGGCAGGCAGGCAAGCCCATCTCCGACCGGGAGATGGAGGCGGCCATCGAGAAGGCCGCCAGGGAGCGGGTGTCCCTGCGGATGTTCCACATCGGCGGCTGGGATCTCCGGGAGGACTGGGAGGCGTACATCGACAGGTTGGCGGGGTATCTGGACCACTATAGGCCGGGGTCTATGGTGCATCTGATGTACAACAACCTGCAATATCAGCAGTACACCCCCCTGTATCGCCGCCGGAGAGAGATCGACCCGGAGCGATACCTGTCCATCCAGGACACCCGGCGGTGGTTTGACCGGCTACGGGCGGCCACCCCCCACGTCCTGGTGGGCGCCCCCTCCCCGTTCCAGCACGTGGCGGCACGGATGGGCGTGGAGCTGGCTCGGACACGGGAGCAGGCGGATTTTTGGCGACCGGGACTGCGGGACAGCCGCCGGTGGACGATCCAGGAGGCATACGACGCGCTTTTCGCCACAGGGGTGATGGACGCCCCTCCCCTGCGGCTGGATCTATCCACGGGGCAGATCACGGAGGAGAGGGAGGGTGAGAGCGATGGCGGGGACCAGGCAGCCGATCGACCTAGTTGTGGCCAAGGGCGCGAAGCACCTGACGCGGGCTGAGGTCGGCCAGCGGCGGGAGCGGGAGGTCAAGGCCCCGGTGGCCAAGACCGCCCGGGCGCCGGGGTGGCTCCCGGAGCCTCTGCGGCGGCGGTTCCACGCCCTGGCCAAGGCGCTGATCGACCTGGGCCTGTACAGTTCGCTGGACGGGGACACCCTGGGGCGGTATGTGGTGGCCCACGAGCAGTGGCTCCGGGCCACCGACAAGGTCCAGGGCCTGCTCCAGTCCCCTGCGCCGGACGTGGCGGAGGTGAGCCAGTGGGCGCGGATCCAGACCGGGTTCTTTCAGCAGGCCCGGGCCTGCGCCACCGATTTGGGGCTGACCATCTCCTCCCGGTGCCGCCTGGTCCTGCCGGAGAGCGGCCAGCGGCAAGAGGCGAACCCATTTGAGCAACTCCTGGAGGCCCGGCGCCATGCCTGACCTGCTGGCCCTGGCGGAGGGGGTGTCCGTCCCCATCCCGGATGACGGGAGCAAGCTGCGCTACAGCCAGGAGGCGGTGGACGCGGTGACCGACTTCCTGGGCCTGCTGGTGTTCGGCTCCAACGAGTGGGCGGGCAAGCCCTTCCAACTCCTCCCCTGGGAGGAGGGAGGCATCCGGCAATTCTACGGGGTACAGGTCGAGGATGACCGGGGGGCGTGGGTGCGGTATCGGCGGTTTTTCTATGTGGAACTCCCCAAGAAAAACGGCAAAAGCGAGTTGGCGGCGGGCCTGGGACTCTATCATCTGCTCTTTGACGGGGAGGAGCGGCCCCAGATCGGCATCTTCGCGGCGGACAAGAACAACGCCGACATCGTCTACCAGGCCGCCAAGTACATGGTGGAGCATAGCTGTCTTGGCCAGCCGGAGCATGACCCCATCGCCTGGGCGCGGGACAGCCGGCGGGAGATCCACACCAAGTACGGCGGCATCCTGAAGGTCTATTCGTCGGACGCGGAGAGCAAACACGGCTACTCCTTCAGTTGCATCATCTTTGACGAACTCCACGCCCAGCCCAACCGGCGGCTGTGGGATGTGCTCACGGTGGGTTCGGACGCGGCCAGGCGGCAGCAGGCGGTGATCGTCCTGACCACCGCCGGGGACGACCCGAACCGGCGCTCCATCGGCTGGGAGGTCCACGAGAAATGTCGGCGGCTCCTGGCCTGGCGGGAGGGCCGCCCGGAGCGGGAGCTGGACGAGGACGACCCCCAGTGGCTCCCGGTGATGTACGGGGTGAGCGCCCTCACCGGGGACGACCCGGACGCCCTGGCGGCGCTGGATATCTACGACGAGGCGCTGTGGGCCAGGTGCAACCCCTCCTATGGCGTGATCCTCTCCCCCAGGCAGTTCCGGGCGGAGGCCCGGGCGGCCAGGCAGAGCGAGGCGGCGGAGCGGGGCTTCCGCTGGCTCCGGCTCAACCAGTGGATATCCACCCACGCGGTGGGCTGGATCCCGGTGACGCTGTACGACAAGACCCAGATCGGCCCCTCCCCCATGGCGGAGCGGGAGGCGTGGGTGGCAGAGCACCTCCGGGGCCGGATGTGCTACGCCGGGCTGGACCTCTCCTCCACCACCGACCTGACCGCCCTGACCCTGCTGTTCCCCCCGCAGGGGGACCTGACGTGCTGGGTGGCCCTGTTCCACGCCTGGCGGCCCCGGGCGGACGTGGCGGCGGCGGAACAGCGGGACCATGTGCCATACCGGGACTGGGAGCGGGCGGGGTTCCTGACCCTGTGCGAGGGGGACATCATCGACTACGACCAGGTGGAGGACTATATCCGGGCGGCTATGGCCCTCTATCGGATAGACGCCCTGGGGGTGGACCCCTACCTCTCCCGGACGCTGACCCAGCGGCTGATGGCTGCGGGGCTGACGGTGATCGAGATCCCCCAGACCATGCTGGGAATGACCCCGGCCATGCGGGAGCTGGAGCGGAGGATCCGGGGCGGCACCATGCGCCACGTCCACAACACCGCGGGGCGGTGGTGCTTCGGCAATATGCGGTGCGCGGTGGACGGCAATGAGAACATGAAGCCCATGAAGAACAGGAGCATCGGGCGGATCGATATCACGGTGAGCTGGATCATCGCCATGGCGGCGGCGCTGATCCGCCGGACCCAGGGCCGGGATCTCCGAGAGGTGATCGACCAGGGCAATTTCCATCTGTGAGGAGGGATAACAATGGTCAAGTGCGAACGGCGCTACCGCTGGACGGTGGTGGACACTCTCTACTGGGTGGGCACCGCGCTGATCTCCGGGGGAGCCGGATGGCTCCTCCCCCCTGCCGGCCTGATCGCGGCGGGGGTATTCGTGCTGGCGGGAGCCTGGCTTATCGACCGGGCCGGGACAGGGATAGGAGGTGGTAGTCGGTGATCTCATTCAAGAGCAACGCGCCCAAGGCGGCGTCGGGGATGCTGACGCTGGAGAGTTCCAGCGGGTGGTGGCCCACGGCCCGCGGGCGGGACAGCCCCATGGGCGAGCGGGAGGCCCTGGCCATCTCCGCCTTCTACCGGGCGGTGGCCCTGCGTTCGGACAGCATTGGCCGCCTCCCGGCGGTGCTCCGGGATCTCACCACGCGGCAAGAGCTGACGGAGCACTGGCTGGGGCCGCTGCTGTGGGAGCGGCCCAATGAGCTGATGGGGCCATTCGTCTACAAATCCCTGGTGGAGTATCGGCGGCTGGTGCTGGGCAACAGCTACGTGTGGATCCTCCGGGACCAGCACGACCGGCCGGTGGAGCTGCTCCCCCTCCCGCCGGGCGGGTGCCAGCCGGTGATCGCCCCGGACACAGGGCGGCTGTGGTACGTCCTCCAGGATCCCAAGAGCCACCAACTCTACCGGGTCTACCCCACCGAGGTCCTGCACTACAAGGGATTCTCTTTGGACGGGATCGTCGGGTTGTCCCTGCTGGGACAGGCGGCCAGGACGCTCCGGGTGGCCCAGAGCCGGGACATCTACGAGAGCGACTACTACGCCAACGGCGGGCGGCCCTCGGGGGTGCTCAAGACGGACACGGACCTCTCCGACAAGACCACCCTGCGGGACGACGATGGCAACCTGATCAGCTACAAGGACTTGATCCGCCGGGAGTGGGAGCGGATCTACACCGGCCCTGGGCGGTCCATGCGGACGGCGGTTCTGGATCTGGGGCTGGACTACAAGCCCATCGCCATGAGCAACGCGGACGCCCAGTTCGTGGAGAGCAAGGGGCTGACGGTGGCGGACATCGCCCGGTTCACTGGGGTACCCCTCTACCTGCTGTATTCGGGCAAGGAGAGCTACCAGAGCAACAGCGCCAACGCCACGGAGTACGTGCGATACACCATCCAGCCGACGGTGACCCAGTACGAGGAGGAGGACAGCCGCAAGCTGTTGACCATCTCAGAGCGGCGCCGGGGGCTGTGGATCTCCCGCAACATGATGGCGGAGCTACGGGGGAACATCGCCGAGCGGCGGGATTGGTACAAGGCCATGGTCGAGGCGGGCGTGTTCTCGGTCAACGACGTGCGGGAGCTGGAGGACCTGCCGGACATCCCCGGCGGCGATCTCCACCGGGCCAGCCTCAACTACGTGCCCCTGGAGCTGTGGGAGATGCTGACACTGCTCCGGGCAGAGGCGGACACGGGACGACAGAGCGAGGGAGGAGGTGAGCATAGCGATGAGCAAGGTGGATAAGTTCGGCGTTGTCCTCAAGGCCGCCGCCCCTCTGGACGAGGGGGAGATGGCCCTGATCAACGACCAGGCCCTCAAGATCCTGACGCCGGAGGAGGTGTTCGCCTTCCGCATGGTGGCGGCCACCGACCAGGTGGACCGGGACTGGGAGCGGTTCGACGGGGAGTGCCTGGAGGCGCTGGCCCCCATGTTCGTGGGCCGCCCGGTGCTGATGGACCACCGCTGGAGCGCGGACAAGCAGACGGCCAGGATCTACGCCGCCGAGGTGGAGCGGGCCGGACGGGAGGACAAGGCCCTCCGCCTGGTGCTCCGGGCGTATATGGTCCGGGACAGCCGGTCGGCGCACACCATCTCCGCCATCGAGGGGGGGATCCTCCGGGAGGTGTCGGTGGGGTGCGCGGTGCGGCGGGCCATCTGCAGCATCTGCGGGACGGACAAGGCGACCAGCCGGTGCCACCACGTCCCCGGCATGGAGTACGACGGCGCGCCCTGCGTGGTCACGCTGTCGGAGCCGGTGGACGCCTATGAGGTCAGCTTCTGCGCCGTGCCGTCCCAGCCCCCGGCGGGGGTGGTCAAGCAGTACGGCGGAGAGGACGGCCCCGAGGGCGACCAGGGGGGCGCCCCTCCCGGTGGAGCGGGCGATCCCGACGGCGGCCCCGGGGGCGATCCTCCCGGCGGAGCGAGCGGGTTCGCGCCGGACGCCGGCGCGGACCAGGAGGCCCGCAAAGCCCTGGCCCTGCTGGAGCTGGAGAGCCGGCGGTACTGACCGCCTCTCCCCCACCCCGGCGGGCGCCATAGACTCAAAAACCATTCGATTTGATTACATGACAGAGAGGAGTAATGCGAGTATGAACGATCTGAGAGCCTATCTGATCGACCTCAAGGCCCAGCGGGCGACGGCCATCGGGGCCGCCAAGGAGCTGGTCCTGGCGGGCAAGCTGGACACGGAGGAGTACAAGACCGCCAACGGCAAGATCGACGAGCTGACCCGTCAGGTGGACGAGGTGGAGGCCCTGGTGGCCAAGGACGAGGGCGGCAAGCCCGCCCCGGACGGGCAGGTGCGGGCCGGCATGGCGGCGGCCTCCACGGGGGAGGCGTCCGGCCACGCCAAGGCGGTGAAGGCCCTGGCGGACGCGGCGCGGTGCGGCTTCGCGGTGGAGAAGGCCCAGGGCGATATGCTCCAGGAGGCCGAGGACGCGGACGGCGGCTACACCGTCCCGGAGGACATCGTCAACGACGTGATCCAGCTCCGGGAGGCTCGGGAGAGCCTGCTGGATCTGGTGTCGGTGGAGCGGGTGACCACCAAGTCTGGTCGGAGGACCATCAAAAAGCGGGGTCAGCATACCGGCTTCGCCACGGTGGCGGAGGCGGCCAAGATGGGCAAGGTGGCCACGCCCCAGTTCACGACCATTACCTTTGATATTGAGAAGCGGCGGGGGTATCTCCCTGTTACGACCGAGCTCTACGAGGACAGCGACGCCAACATCGCCCGGATCGTGACCGAGTGGCTGGCCGATGAGGCCCGCGTGACGGCCAACAAGGAGATCCTGGCGCAGGTGGCCACCAAGGAGGCGGTGGATCTCAAGGATCTGGATGGGATTATCGCGGCGTGGGTGGGCCTGGGTTCCGCCTTCCGCGCCTCCAGCGCGCTGATCACCAACGACAACGGTCTGCTGTGGCTGGGCACCCTGAAGGACGCCAACGGGCGGTATCTGCTCACCCCCAACCCCGCCCAGCCCCAGCGGCTCCAGTTGGCGGTGGGTCCCTACGTGATCCCGGTGCGGACCTACGACAACACCACTATGCCCAACGCGGATGAGACCAAGATCCCGATGACCATCGGCGACCTCAAGGCCGGGGTGCGGTATTTCGACCGCCGCTCGTTCAGCCTGAAGGTCAACGACAGCGGCGTGGTGGGCGACCTCAACGCCCTGGAACAGGATCTGATCCTCTGGGTCGGCTCCATGCGGGACGACTGCGTCGTTATGGACGACGCCGCTTTTGTCAACGGCTACATCACCGCCAGCACGGACCCTTGATGGGGGCTGATCTCATCAAGGGCCCGCCCCAGGATCAGCCCCTGACCACGACCGGGGTCGGGACCAAACGGCGCGCCACCCGGGCCAGCGCCGCGCAGACGGAGGCGTAGACCATGAGCCAGGACACCTACGCGCTGACGGAGGAGGAGCTGGCGGAGGCCAGGGCGTATATGCGGGTGGACGAGGGCCCGGAGGCGGTGCTGGACGACGCGCAGGTGGAGCGGGTGGTCCGCTCCTGTGTCCGGGCGGCCCGGGCGTATCTGGCGGGGGCGGGGGTCTCCCTCCCCCCTGCCGGGACGAACCGGCGGGCGGAGTACGACGTGGTGTGCCACGCCCTGGCGCTGGCGCGGTACGATACGCGCAACGCGCTGTCTGAGTCCGCCCTGCTCGAAAATCCCGTCTTCCGGCGGATGCTCAACCAGCTCAAGATGACAGAGCCGCCGGTGTCCAATTTGGACACCGGCGGAGAGGAGGGATAGGTATGGCGCTGGTGGACGCGGGCCGGTTGAGCGATCGCCTCACCGTGCTGTGCCTGGACCGAGAGGAGGACGAGGAGACGGGGGAGGTCACCTATCGGTGGCTCCCCATGGACCGGCGGTGGGGCCGAGTGGAGCTGGGGACGGGGCGCAACCTGTTTTCTCAGGTGGGCATCGGGGCCCGGGACGCCGCCATCACCCTGCGGGACTACCCCCTCACCCTCCACAACGCCCTGGCCCACCGGGGGCGGCACTTTTTCCTCACCTCGCTGGACCGGCCGGGGGACGGGTTCCTCTCCGTCCACGCCGCGCTGGTGCGGGTGACGGAGTGGCAGGCCACCCGGCACAAGGCCAGGCTGGACAAGAGCGGCGGCAACCGCCAGGTCCAGGACCCCCTGCCCGCCATCCGCTTCCCGGCGGTGATCACCGAGCTGTATCTGGGCAACACACCGCCCCCGGAGCTGGACCACGCCAGGACGGAGAGCCGCTTCGCCCTGGTGACGCCCCCGGAGGTGATCCTGGCCCCGGGGGACCTGGTGACCGCCCCGCCCCACGCGGGAGGGGTCGCCGGGGTGTATGTGGTGGAGGTGTGCCACTGCCTGGACGAACACAAGCGAGAGTACCAGATCTACCGCAAGGAGGATGTCTGACGTGGCTACAGAGGTAGGCATTGACCAGGTGTTTGACCACATCGAGGAGGTACTGCGGGATGCCTTCCCTGCCCTCAAGGGCCAGGCGCTGGAGGAGTTGGGCCAGGCGCTCCGGGAGGATGTGCTGGCCCAGATGTCCACCGCCAAACTCCACGACCAGGGCGGCCGGCTGCGGGAGTGGCAGAGCTACCATGTGGGATCCCATAAGGGCTACGTGGCCGTCCGGCCTGTGGGGAGCGCGGAGGGCGCCAAGACCGGCCCCAACGGGCCGGGGGCCATCACCAACTACGTGGAGAGCGGACACGCCGTGCGCCGGGCCAGACAGGGCCGGAGCCGGGCCAGGATGATGGCGGTGCCGGGGTACCACTTCTACGCCGCCGTCGCCCGCCGGGCGGAGGCGGCGGGGTCGGAGCGGATCCGGGAGTTGGCGGAGGAGCTGGTACGACGACTGGAGGAGGGATGATGTGACACCGCGGGAGTTGATGGAGGGCGTTGCCCTCCGGCTGGCGGCCCTGTGGCCGGAGCGGGTCATCTACCGGGAGGTCTGCCCGGACGACCACCAGCGGCCCAGCGCCTATGTCCAGGTGCTGGAGGCGGATCCCCAGAGGGCTAACCTCCTCCTGGTGCGGTGGCGGGTCAGGCTGCTGGTGACGCTGTGGCGCCCCCTGGACGACTACGGTCTGGCCTCGGAGGAGGCTCTGCTGGGGGACAAGTTTGACGCCATGGCCGCCCTGCTGGGTACGCCGCTGGCGGTGGGCGACCGGCACATCACGCTCCAGGCGGCGGACAAGGGCCAGGACCCCGGAGACGGGGCCGGGTTCGTGGAGGTAACGGCGGAGTGGACAGACGCGCTGCCCGGTGCGCCCAACTCCGACCCGCCGGGAGAGGCACCGCTGATGGAGCATATCATCGGCGATATCAACGACAAGGAGGAGATCAACTGTGAGTACGACCAACATCGGCCTGCCCAAGATCCGGCTGGCGTTTGAGCAGGCGGCCAAGGACATCTTCACCCGGGCCAAGAAGGGCACGGTGGGCGTGGTGGTCAAGGACACCAAGGCCGCCGGGGTCTACACCGTCCGGGACGAGACGGACATTCCCAGCCAGCTGGGGGAGACCAACCGGGCCTATGCCCTGCGGGCGCTCATCGGCTCCGATCTGGGCAAGCCCAACAGTATGCTGCTGATCGTCTACGACGGGACCGGCGACGAGGGCCAGACCGCGCTCAAGGCCGCTCTGGGCGGTCTGACGGGTCAGGAGGTGGACTATCTGGCCGCCCCCCACGACGCCACGGAGGCTGAGTTGACGGCGGTCAAGGACTTTGTCTTGGCCTACCGTAAGCGCAACCCCACCTTGGCGGCGGTTCTGCCCAAGGTGGCGGCTGACGACCGGGGGATCATCAACTACACCAGTGAGGCGGCGGTGGGGGCCGAGACGTTCACCCCCGCCCAGTACTGCTCCCGGATCGCCGGGGTGTTCGCGGGGGTGCCCACCACCGCGTCGGCCACCAACCTGACCCTCAGCGAGGTGACGGCGGTCAAGGCCTTGGCCACCGCGGAGCAGACGGAGGAGGAGGTCCAGTCTGCTGCCATCGGTCGGGGGGAACTCATCCTGACCTGCGATGGCATCCGGTGCAAGATCGCCCGAGCGGTCAACAGTTACGTTTCTCTGAAGGCGGACGAGACCACAGCCATGTGTAAGGTCAAGATCACCGAGGCGGAGGGGCTGGTGAGTTACCGCACCGGCCAGGTCATCGACCAGGAGTGGCTGGGCCGGGTGGTCAACAGCTACGACAACCGCTGCCTGCTGATCGTGGAGTTGCAGCTGATGTTCCAGTCTTTGGAGCAGCAGGGGCTGTTCCTCCCCGGCACCACCGGGGCGGAGATCGACATCCAGGCCCAGCGGACGTACATGGAGGACAACGGGGTGAACTGCGCCGAGATGACCGACCAAGAGATCAAGCAGTATGAGGATCTGGGCGAGCACGTCTTCTGGCGGGCCTACGGCAAGTTCGCTGACGTGATGGAGGACTTCGACGGCCGGTTTGTCCGGGGCGGCCAGGCTCTGGACAGCGGCGAGAGCGCGTAAGGAGGGATAGGATATGGCATCGACCATTGACAGTGCGAAAAGGACCATCAACGGCACCTACGGGAGCATGTGGTTTGACGGGCGCAAGATCGCGGAGATCAAGGGGTTCCAGCTCAAGAGCCGCAAGAACTCCACCACCATCAATCTGGCCGGGGAGATCCTGGAGGATACGAAAATGACCTCGGTGACCAACTCCGGGCAGATGGTCATCTTCCATGTGGACAGCGGCTTTGCAGACGAGATGGCCCAGACCCAGCGGGGAGCGGATCTCCGGCACACGCTGCGGGTGAAGCTGGCCGACCCGGACAGCTTCGGCGCGGAGACCATCAACGTGTTCAACGTGAGCCTCTCCGAACTCACCGCCGCCGACTGGCAGACTGCCACGGTAGGCGAGGTCACCACGCCGTTCACGTGCGGGCGGTACGAGTTTGACGACCGCATCCCGGTACAATAAGGAGGCGCGGCATGGATAAGGCAGATCAGGCCATGGCCAAGCTGCTCTCCCTGCCCAGCTACCAGGAGGGCCAGCGGGAGACCCGGGTGGTCAAGCGGCTGGGGCTTGAGGTGACTCTCCGGGAGATGAGCTATGACGAGGTGGAGCGGTGCATCAGAGAGCGGGAGGACCGCGACCTCTACTATCTGCTGGAGGGCACTGTGAGTCCCAACTTCCGGGACCCCGCGTGGTACCAGGACAAGATGGGGCAGGCGACGCCCATCGAGGCGCTCAAGCGGCTGCTCCGCCACGGGGAGGTGGCGGCGCTGGTGCGGGTCCTGGACCGGCTCAACGGCTACCGGGTGAGCGCCATCACCACCCCGGAGGAGTTGGAGGACGTGGCCACGGCCCAGGCCCTGGAGGACCTGGAAAAAAACGGCCAGGGGGCCTAGATACCCAGGTGATGCTGTTCCTCCTGAGTAGGTTCGGGAGGTTCCCCTCTGAGTATCTGCGGCTGCCCGCCGGGGAGCGGGCAGCCGTCCGGGCCCTGTTGATCGAGTCCATCAGACGGAAGAGGGAGGCGAGATAGTCATGGCGACCACCGCCAGCGTGGCCCTGCGGGTCACGGATAACATGAGCGCCACGCTGACCAACATCCGCAGCTCGCTCACCCCGTTCCGGCGGGACGTGACGGAGTTGCAGCGGGAGCTGGACGGGTTTAGCCGACAGCGGGTCACGCTCCAGGTGGATCTGGAGTCGGCCAAGCGGGAGTTGGCGGAGGCCAAACGGGCCTTCCGGGAGTTGGAGGACGAGTCCAGCCAGACCAGGCTGGAACAGGCTCAGGAGGCATACAACACCCTGGCCGCTCAGCTTCAGGAGGTCAACAAGGCCGCCAAGGCCACCACCCGGGAGATGGAGGATCTGTCCGGCGCGCTCTCCAGGACGGATAACCGGGCCGGGGCGATGAGTGTCGGCGGCTCCAGCGGTGACGGCGGAGAGGCCCCGGTGGGCGTCTCCGGGGCGTTGAGCGGCTTGGCCCAGGCGGGAATGATCCGGGAACTGGGGCAGAGCCTGAGCAAGGCGGCGGGGACGTTTGTTTCCAGCGCCATAGGCCCCGAGATGGGAGATGTGGTCAACACCGTACTGGGGGGCGCGGCCTCCGGGGCGGCGCTGGGCACCATGGTCGCCCCAGGCGTTGGTACTGCCATTGGGGCCGGTATCGGAGCCCTGACCGGCGGGATCACCGCCGGCACCCAGGCGGCGAAAAATCGCGACGACTATTTCATCCAGTATTACAACGGCATCATGGATCAGCAGGCGGAGTATTTGTCCGAACATATCCAGACCGGCAGCGACATCGCCGCCGGACGGGAGATGGATCTGCGCGGCCTGGCCGCCCTGCTGGGCGGAGACGAGGACGCCGCCGCCGACTTCCAGCGGCAGCTGATCGAGGTCGGACGGACGCCGCCGTTCTCTTATGAGACGGCGTTGGCCCTGTCCCGGGATATGCTGGGCCTTGGCCTGGGCCGGGAGGGGGCCATGTCCCGTGTCTACTCCCTATCCAACGCGGCGGCGGCGTTGGATCTGTCGGAGGGGGACGTGTCCAGCATTGTCTCTATCCTGGAGAGCGCCCAACTGGCGGGCAAGCTGGACAGCCGGGTGGCCAAAACACTTAGCAAGAAGGGCATCAACGTCTACGAGGCCCTGGCGGACGAGTTCGGCATTTCCACCTCCGAGGTAGGCGCTGGCCTGGGCGATCTGGACGTGGAGCGGGCTGTAGCCGCCATCTATGCGTACATGGGTACTAGATTTGATGGTGCGGCTGCCGGCATGACGGACACATACGAGGGTCTGCGCGGTATCCTGGAGTCCTACCAGACGGACAACGACGCCGCCTACGGCGCGGGGTATAATGCGGAGCGGCAGGTCGGGCTGTCCGCCGAGGTGGACGCCATGAGCGGCGCCCTGGGCGGCGCCATCCAGGAACTCAATCAGGCCAGCGGCGCCCTGGCGGCCTATCGAGAGAACCTCCAGGAGCAGTACAACCGGGAGGCCCTGGACGCATTGCTCACCGGCGCGGCCCCGTCGGAGATCTACGGGGAGGAGCAGACCCAGGAGTTGATGGCCATGCACCAGCAGTACCTGGAGGCCCAGCGGTCCTGGGAGGAGGGCAACGAGGAGGGTGCCCTGCGGATGGAGAATCTGCGGGAACAGGCGGAGGCACTGGCCCAGGCGACCTACGACAACAGCGAGTGGGCCAAAACAGAGCTGACCGCCCAGGAGGAGAACACCGAAGCCATCCGAAATCTGACCGGGCAGCTCAAGGCCGGGATCATGCTGCGGTATACGGTGGAGCAGACAAGGCAGACTGGCCTGGGGGCCGTGGAGAACGCAATGTCCACAGGTGACAGAGATGTAGGTGCGATACGGAACGACACAGAGCTATTCACCGTGACCGCAGACGGCTCCCACGCCTCCGGGCTGTGGCGGGTGCCCTACGATGACTACATTGCCCGGCTCCACGAGGGAGAGCGGGTACTGACCGCCCGAGAAGCCAGAGAGGCGGACACCCAGACCGGTTCGACGGAAAGGGGGGACGCCCTGAGCGCAGTCCTTCCTCCCGCCCCGGACGGGGTCCACGCCGCCGGCCTCTTGCGGGTGCCCTACGATGATTACATCGCCCAACTCCATGAGGGAGAGCGGGTGCTGACGGCCAGGGAGGCCCGGGAGGTGGACGCCCAAGTCGGCCCGACGGAGAGGTCGACCTCCCCGAGTACGGTCCTCTCCCCCGCACTGGATGGGATCCACGCCGCCGGTCTCTTGCGGGTGCCCTACGATGACTACATCGCCCAACTCCACGAGGGAGAGCGGGTGCTGACGGCCCGGGAGGCCCGGGAGGCGGACGCCGGCGGCAGAGTCGGCGGAGGGACCACCATCAACGTCAACATCAACGGCAATTTCCAGGTCCGGGAGGACGGGGACATCGACCAGATCGCCCAGACCCTGGCGGAGCAGATCAGCCTGCTGCTCCAGGCGGGGACCTTCTAGGAGGAGGTGGCATATGCGGACACACGTGTTCTTAGATGTGGGCAGCGGCCAGGAGTTGGTCCTGCCCACCTATGTCCAGACGGGGTACGCCTGGCGGCACGGTATGGGCATGGAGACGGTGTCCCTCACTCAACTGGGGGACATGGCGGTACCCACGGTGCGGACACTATGCGCGGAGCCGCTACGGGTGCTCCTCCCTGCTCACAACTACCCCTTCTGCGTGCCGGGCGCGAACCTCAACCCCTGGACCTACCTGGAAGCGCTGGAACGGCGGTGCGATGCGCGAGCGATCCAGCGGTATATCATCACCGGCACCCCGGTCAACGCGATGGTCTACATCAAGGAGATCAGCTACTCTGAGGAGGACGGGACGGGTGACCTGACGGTCACCATCTCTCTCCAAGAGGCCAAGATCCCGCTGGCGGAGCCGGTGGCCGGGGACGGCGTTGGCCCCTCCCCCGCGCTGGCCAGCCGGGACAACTCCGGGAGCAGCGATTTGACCGGGGGGACGTACATCGTGGTGCAGGGAGATACCATGTGGGCCATCGCCCGGCGGTACTACGGAGACGGCTCCTTGTGCTGGCGTCTGGCGACCTACAACCAGATCCCCAACGCCAACGTGATCCGGCCCGGCCAGGCCGTCCGCATCCCGCCGGCGGATCAACTGCCCACCCAGGCGGCGGTGGTCAAGCCCGCCTCCGTCCGGGCGGTGGAGGACGTGGTGGCCCAGGGGACGCCGGAGGCGGTGCAGAGGCTGCTGGATATCTGAGGAGGGACGACGATGCAACTCTACGCGGCGCCACCGGGCGGGGCGATGATGGATATCACCGACTTTGTCCGAACTGTCACCTGGTCGGGATCCTATCGACAGTGCGGGCGGCAACTCCAGATGGAGCTGCTCAACCCCTGGGGCAGCGGCATGACAAGGCCGGATATCCCCATCGGCAGCGCGGTGGAGCTGTGGGAGGAGGCGCAACGGCTCTTTGTTGGACAAGCGGTGACCCCGCGGCAGTCCTCCGAGAGTGCAATCCTCTCCATGACCGCTCTGGACGGCGGGCGGTACCTGGCCCGCAACGACGGGTGGTATAGCTGGAACGGCGTCACCCCGGAGGCCGCCACTCGGCAGGTGTGCCGGGACTTCGGTATCAAGGTGGGGACGCTGGCGGAGACGGGGGTGCGGCTATCCCGGGTGTTCGCCGGGGTCGCCCTGCACAAGATCCTGGCCACCCTCTACACCATGGCCGGGGAGAGTACGGGGCGGCGGTACATGATCCGCTTTGAGGAGGACGCGCTGTGCGTCCGGGCCAAGAGCGAGGATCCCCCCACGCTGACCCTGCGCCCCGGCGTCAACCTGATGACCCAGACCACCACCCAGGACGCCAGCAAGCTCTACACCCAGGTGGCGATCTACTCCCAGGACGGGTCGCTTCTGCGGACGCTGGACAGCCCGGAGGAGTTGGCGATCTACGGGCGGCTCCAGCGGGTGCTCACCCAGCGGGACGGGGAGGACGCGGGCAAGGAGGCCCGGGCGTTCCTGGCGGACAACGGCCTGTTGCAGAGCATCACGGTGGACTGCCTGGGCGATGTACGGTTGGTGACCGGCGAGGCGGTGACTCTGATGGACACGAACACCGGGGCGGCGGGCCGGTTCTGGGTAGACGCGGACACCCACACCTGGAAAAATCACCAGCACTTTACCCGGTTGACCCTCAATTTCCGAAATTTGATGGACGAACAGTCAGCGGGGAAGGAGCTGGGGAAATGAACGGCGTGGAGGAGCTGGTCCAGGTGTTCCAGGCGATCGCCCAGGAGCAGAGGGACGGCGGCCACGTGGCCATCGGGACCCTGCTGTCCCGGTCTCCGCCCTCGGTTCGGGTGGGGCGGCTCACCCTGGATGGGGACAGAGTCTGGATCAACGCGGCGGCAATCTACGTGCCCAGGCCAGAGCTGGGCGAGCCGCCTAACCCCGATCTGGCCTCGCCGGGAGACCGGGTGCTGGTGGTCTCCCCGGACGGGCAGACCTATGTTGTCGTGTGTAAGGTGGTGAGATGATGGCCGATCTGTTCCCGTCGATCCCTGGGGCGATGTCACCCATGGAGGGGCAGTCCCTCCCGATGTGCCGGGAGGTCAAATTCGACTTTGACCGGCGGCGGCCGGTCTTCGACCGGGGTCAGCCGGTCGCGGTGACGGGGAGCGAGGCGGTGCGCGTGTGGGCTTGGCACGCCCTACAGGCGGAGCGGTACCGGTACGAGCACGAGAGTTGGCAGTACGGCTGTGAACTCTACCGACTCCGGGGTCTCCCCTACCAGCCGGGCACCATTGAGGCGGAGGCAAAACGGTTCGTTGTCGAGGCGTTGACCGTCTGCCCCTATATCACCGCGGCAGAGGTGACGGAGATGGAACTGGTGGAGGACACGCTGCGGTTCGCGGTGCGATATACCGACATCTACGGAGGAGGTGATGTGATCCATGTTTGAGAGTCGGACGCGGGAGCATTTGAAGGCCGAGATGTTGGCGGAACTCAGCGAGGCCAGCGGGCTAACGGCGATGGAGGGCGGCTTCGCGGATCAGTGCCTGGGTCCGATGGCCGTACAGTTGGAGCGGGTCTATATGTCCATGGACGCCCTGCTGGGTATCCTCCACGTGGACGAGAGCTGCGGCGGGCTGATCGACGTGGCCGCGGATAACTTCGGGCTGACACGCAAGGCGGGCGCAGTGGCCACCGCAGAGGTGACCTTCTCCGGGGAGGCGGGGGTGACTATCCCGGCAGGCTCCATCTTTGCCACCTCAGACGGCCTACAATACGACTTAGCTGAGGACGTGGTCCTGGACGCCCAGGGGGCCGGAGGGGGTATTCTGACGGCCCAGGAGGCGGGAGGGCGGTATAACGTGGCCGCTGGGGTCATTGACCGTATGCTGGTCAATCCGCCCGGGGTGACCAGCTTCCGTGTCGGGGCCGCCGCCAACGGCGTGGATGTGGAGAGTGACAAGGCCCTGGTGGGCCGGTACTACGACCGGCTCCAGCGGCCTGTGACCTCCGGCAACGCCAACCACTACCGGCAGTGGGCTCTGGAGGTGCCCGGCGTGGGCGAGGCGAGGGTGACCTCCCTGGTGCACGGCCCGGGCACGGTGGGGATCACCCTGGTGGATGAGACGTTTGGCCCGGTGGAGCCGGGGGTGGTGGAGACCGTAATCAATCACATCGAGGAGGAGCGGCCGGTGGGCATCCAGGTTCCGCCCTATGTGGTGAGCGCCACGGCGCTCACGGTGTCGGTGACGGCAACGGTTCGGCCAGGGCCGGCGGCGGACATCGACGCCGTCCAGGCCGCTTTCCGCGCCGCGCTGGAGGGCTACCTTGTGGCACTGGTGCGGGAGCAGTACGCCCAGACCCATGACGCCGCCGAGGAGGATCGCGGCTACCGGCTGAGCTACAACCGGGTGGCCGCCACCCTGATGACCACGGCGGGAGTGGTGGACTACGCCACCCTGACCATCAACGGCGGCACGGAGGACGTGGCTATCGGGCGGGACGAGGTGCCCGTTGTAGGGGAGGTGGCGGTGACGTGGATCTCCTGAGCATGGTCCCCCGCTCCTGGAGAGAGTCGCCGGAGTTGGCGGAGGTGCTCCGGGTGGCGGGGCTGTTCGCGGACCGGCTGCGGGCCGATCTGGACCTGGTGGCGGAGCAGTTGGGCGTGGAGATGGCCACGGTGGGCCTGGAGGGCTGGGAGCAGACACTGGGCCTGGACTCCACCCCATCCCTGCCCCCGGACACCAGGCGGAGCCGGATCAAGGCCCGGCTCCAGGGGCTGGGAGTTACTACCCTGGCGGTGCTGGTGACCATCGCGGAGCGGTACACCGGGGGCGTCGCCCACGTGGAGGAGACGCCGGAGGCGTATCGGTTCCGGGTGGTGGTAGACGGGCTGCTCAACCCGCCGGGGGATATGGAGTCCCTGCGCCGCAGTATCGCGGAGATCAAGCCGGCGCACCTGGCTACGGACTACGCGTTCCAACTCCACGCGGGGCACATCCCGGCGCGATACGTCGGGGCGGTGCAGCAGGTCAAACACTATCACTTTGAGGGAGGCGACACAGAATGAGTACTATCCCGCACATCACACTGACGAGCCAGGGCGAGACCATGATGCGCCGGTCCATTGACGAGGGGCCGATGACGTTCACCCGGATGGCCATGGGCGATGGCCGCCCGGCGGGGGCGATCCCCGGCCTGACGGGCATGGGCCGGGAGCGCCTGACGGTCCCGATCACCAAATCTGACCGGGCGGGCAACACCCTGACCCTGTTCGGCGAGGTCACAGGCGTCAGCGTGGCGTTTTCCTGGCGGGAACTGGGCCTTTTCGCCCGGATCGCCGGCGAAGGGGAACAGTTGGTTGGGTACCTGAACCTGGGGGACGCCGGTGAGGTAGTGGCCCCGGACGACGGCGTGGAGCGGGCCATCTACGTCACTCTGGCGGTGCTGGACGGCGCGGAGGTCACAGTGACGCTGGGTCCCCGGGAGCGCATTGACTGGGAGCAGATCAACGATCCCCCGGCCACCTATCCGCCCTCTCAGCACACCCACCCCTGGGCGGAGATCAACGATCCACCGGAGACCTATCCGCCCTCTCAGCACACCCATCCCTGGGCGGAGATCACGGATCCACCGGCCACGTACTTGACCGGGCACGGCGCGCCGGGGGTCGAGGTGATAGGCTCGGTGGGGATGAGGTATCTGGACCTGGACACCAACGCGCAGTACGTCTGCATCAGCCATGACGCCGGGGGCTATCACTGGAGTCCTCCGTACCTGCTGGGATCCGGCGGGCAGGTCGGCGGGGATCTCTCTGTGGGCGGTGTGTTCTCGGCCAAGGGCGACTACCTCGTAGTCGGGCCGGATCGTGTGACTGTCAACAGGCGCCTGATGGGCAAGGACATGACGCTGAGCGGGGAGGCCAATGTGGACGGGACTCTAACGGTCGGCAAGACCGCCGAGATCCTCTCTGATGTGACGGTAGGACGGCCAGACGAGGAAGCGGGGCCGAAGGGCAATCTCAGGGTGTATGGCTCGGCAGCGCTACACAAGGCCACCGTTGACTCAAATATGGATGTGACCGGCCACCTGTCCGTCGGCAGTACGGCGACCTTCGGAGGCAAACTCGTGCCTGCCGTAGCGGAGAACTCAAATGTAGGCGATGAGGGCAAGCGATTTCGGACGGCGTTTTTCAAAAAGTTCGAGGCGTCCGAGCACGTGGCCACGCCCAAACTCCGGCCCCCGACCGGGCTGGACTACATCAAGTTTATGTGCGAAGCCGATAATCCGCCCGGCGCGTCCCCCAACCCCTTGCCCCTTGAATGGGGCGGGACGGGACGGACGGATGGGGGATGGATCAACCCCAATCTGCTGACGAACTGGTACTTCGCCGACCCCATCAACCAGAGGGGGAAGACGAAGTACACAGCATCCGGTTACACCATCGACAGATACAAGTCATATCTTCCAGGCGGAGGAGAAGTT
>CANQMK010000007.1 GCA_947624895.1 uncultured Oscillospiraceae bacterium
CTACGCCCTGGACACCCAGCCCCATGACATCCAAGTGCGGGACGGCCAGACCGCCACGCTGGAGGTCACCAACCGGCCCCTGGGCGGGCTCATCATCCACAAGCTGGACTCCGTGACCAATAAGCCCCTGGCTGGGGTGCAGTTTAAGATCACCTATGCCGACGGCAAGGTGGTGGATAACGGCAAGCTTTCCTCCAATGGCCTCTACACCACCGACAAGGTCGGCCAGATCGTCCTCTCTGGCATCACGGGGACGCTGATCGTCACGGAGGTCAAGACCATTTCCGGGTATACCATCGACGAGGAGACCCGGAGCCAGACGGTGGAGGTCAACCCGGACGACACCCAGACCCTTACCTTCTACAACACTCCTGTCGGCGCTGTGGAGATCGTCAAGGTGAACGCCGCCGACAAAACTGAGCGGATCCCCAATACCACCTTTGAGATCCGTAAGGCCTCCGATGGCGGGCTGGTGAGTACCGTCACCACCGACAAGCGAGGCCGGGCCTGTCTCTCCCTGGACAAAGGCACGTACTACGCCGTGGAGGTGGAGTGCCCCAAGGAGTTCAAGCTGGATCCCACGCCCCACTATTTCACGGTAAAGGACGGTAAGAGCACGACCCTTACCGTCACAAACCAGGCCTACTCTGGCATCATCATCCACAAGACTGACAGTGTGACCGGCCAGGGCATCTATGGCGTCAAATTCCTGGTGTATGACGCCAATAAGACTCCTCTGGGCGAGTATACCTCGGACAACCAGGGCTATGTGTACATCGACGATCTCATCACCAGCGGCCGTGGCACGCTGTATATCCGGGAACTGGAGGCGGCCCCCGGCTATGAGTTGGACAAGGAGTACAAAACCGTCTACGTCCAGCCTGGCAAGACCATTGAGGTCGATTGGGTCAACACCCCCATCACCGGCCAGATCCAGGTCTACAAGTTCGCCGCTGAGTACAACGAGATCACCGGGGCGGCAGCGGGTACTCCGCTTCAGGGGGCAGTCTATGAGATCAGCGACGCCCGAAGCGGCGCCGTGGTGGACTATATCACCACTGACGCCCGTGGCATTGCGGCCTCCAAGCCGCTGCCGCTGACCCGCTATAAGATCCGTGAGGTCACGGCCCCAGCCTATTGGCAGGTGGACGGCACCGTTTTCGATGAAACGCTGGAATATTCCGGCCAGATCATCAAGCTGTCTGCCTACGATAAGCCCGCTAAACTGGGCGTCGCCATCACAAAGCAGGGAAACGCCGAGGTGCTGGCGGGGAACCAGATGCGCTACGACATCACTGTGGCCAACACGTCCAACGTGCCTCTGGAGTCCTTCTTCTGGCACGACCGGATCCCCACCGATGCCGCCACGGCGATGGTGCTGACCACCGGGACATACAGCGCCCGGCTGAACTACCGTATCCTCTATAAGACCAACTACACCGCCGACTACCAGGTGTTGGCCTCAAATCTGCTCACCAGCAACAATTACTCCTTTGCTCTCAACGCTATTCCCAAGCAGGCGGGCGAGGTAGTGACCGATGTGTACTTTGACTTCGGCAAGGTGCCGGTGGGTTTCCAGTCCGTGGCTAAGCCCACGCTGACCGTGCTGGTGAGCGGTACTGCCGCCAACGGCTATCAGCTTGTCAACCGGACCGACGCGGGCGGCAAGTACCAGGGCACTTGGCAGACGGCCCAGGCAAGCTGGGTGACTGTGATCCGCAAGCTGACCACGCCCTCGCTGCCCAAGACCGGCTATTAAAAGCAACAGGGGGGACGGCCAACACCGTTCCCCCTGTCCATTTCTATCACCCACCATCACCGCGGCAGAAATGAGCGGCACCGCCGCTCAAAACCCGCATTTTAGGAGGTACGTTATGAAAAAGGAAAACTTCTGGAGCCGTCTCGGCTCCCATATGCCCAAGCTGTATACCAAGATTGCCCTGCTTATGACGCTGGGTATCATGCTTGCCGTTCCCGCCCTGGCCGCAGAGGATATGTGGACGGTGGCAAATCGGATCATCGTGGACGTTTACAACAAGATCGCCGGCGTCAGCACGGTGCTGGCCGGGCTGATGTCGGCCGTGGCCGTCGTCGGCGCTAAGCTCTCCAACAATCAGCACAAAGTAGACCAGGCGTGGGACTGGCTCAAGCGCATCTGGATCGCCTGGGCCATTATCAACGGCATCGGCGCTTTCATCGCCTACGTTGCTCCGCTGTTCTCTGGTCTCGCCACCCTGACCCCGTAAACCTTTATCCGTTCCAGCAGAAAGGAGGTGATCCCATTGCTGGAACTGATCTTCCAGGGCTTTGCCGAATGGGTCTACGGCATGATACTGGAGAGTTGGAATTACTTCATCTCATCCCTGCTGGAGATCATGAGCCTGGATTTTACCTATCTAAAGGCCCACATTCCTGTAATCGAGGAAATCATGCAGGTGATCCTGGCCGTGGGGTGGGCTTTGCTGCTGGGCAACCTGGTGTTCCAAGCGGCAAGGAGTATGCTCGCCGGACTCGGCTTTGAGGGGGAGGATCCCAAACTGTTGTTCTCACGCACCTTTGTGTTCGCCTTCCTCCTCCTGGCAAGTCCTCAAATCTGCGAGACAGGGCTGAATATTGCCTCCAAGGCTATGGATCTTCTGGATATGCCTAACGCGATCGATGTGCATTTGGTGGATGACAGCCTGTTTGGCAACCTGTCCGCATCGTGGCTGCTGGTCATTATCTTTGACCTGATCCTCATGTTCAAGGTTCTAAAGCTTCTGGTGGAAGTCGCCGAGCGGTATGTCATCCTGAGCATGCTCACCATTATGGCCCCAGTTGCTTTTGCCACCGGCGGGAGCCGTAGCACCATGGACATTTTTTCCGGCTGGTGCCGGATGTACGGCTCCATGTGTGTGCTGATGTGTACCAACGTGATATTCTTCAAACTATTGCTCTCGGTGGTGTCCGCCGTTCCCAGCGGCCTGGATGTGTTCCCTTGGATGGTGCTCATCCTTGCCATTGTCAAGGTGGCGAAAAAGGCAGACGCCATTATAACCCGCATCGGCCTCAACCCGGCCATCACCGGGGATGGGCTTGGGTCGCGCCTTCCCGGTATGCTCACCTACGCCGTTGTGCGCACGATGGCCTCCAATGTCACCAAGGCGATGGGCAAGTCTGCTGGCGGAAGGTCGGCGGGCGGCTCTGGCCGCGGCAGAGGGGCAGCCGGCGTACCTCCCCACAGCGGGGGAGGCGGCGGGCCCCGGAGCGGTGGCCCACAAAGCGGCGGTCCCTCCGGCGGTTATGGCGGAGCGGCCGCGGCAACTGGCGCGCAGTCAAGGGATCAGCAAGGCGGCGTTCAACAGGGAGCGACCTACCAAAGCAACAACCAGACGGGCACCCAGCAAGGCTCTGCCCAAACCGGTGGACAGCACCCGACGCTCCAGGGACAGGGTGGAGAAACCACCTTCAGCTCCTCCAGCAACAAAATCGGGCCTGTGGGCGGTCAGCAACCCAGCAGGAAAACTTCTGTGCCCCAGGGAACACACCGCTCTCCCAGCCTTGTGGCAACCGCAGGGAGCACGACCTCTGCCACACCTGGTTCCGGCAGACCTGGATCTCAGCCCAAGGCAGGTGTGCGCTCGGTGCAGATCAAGGGAACTGGTCAACCCCAGGCTAAGCCAGGCCCAGAGGGTACGCCGATCAATGGCAGAGGTTCTCTGCAACAGAGAACCACTCAGCCCGGCACTGTAGGAACGCCCGCCAAGGGCGGCGGCCCCATCAAACCCGGAGCAGTCCAGCCCGGCGTGGCAGGAAGGACATCCAAGGAAACCGCTCCCGCCAGACCTGTCAACATCCAGCACGATACAGCAGGAACGCCCGCCAAGGGCGGCGGCCCCATCAAACCCGGAGCAGTCCAGCCCGGCGTGGCAGGGAAGACATCCAAGGAAACCGCTCCCGCCAGACCTGTCAACATCCAGCACGATACAGCAGGAACGCCCGCCAAGGGCGGTGGCCCCATCAAACCCGGAACTGTCCAATCCGGCACGGCAGGAAAACCGTTTAAAAGCAGCATTCCCACCAGACCTGGAGCGGTTCAGCCCGGCATCGCAGGTACGCCGTCCAAGACTGGCGCACCGCAAACCGAGACCACGGGACAGACCAGACCGGGATCTTCCACGCGGTTCACGCAGGTGTCCTCCCAGCGTGTGCAAGGGGGCGGCTCAACTGCCAAAGTGCAGGCGGCTGAGCAGAATAGTATCACCGCACCCCAGCAGCAAACGTCGCCCAAAACCGCACAACCTGGGGTACAGGTCCCGGGTACCATCCCTGGGCACAAGGCGCAACCGGGGCCGACGACGACCCATTTCACCCGGAGAGAGAGCCGGGAGACCCAGGTGAAGCAGGTCCCCCCGACCGTTCCCCAGACAACGCAGGTTTCCCCTCTGCCCACCGGCGTTCAGCCCGGCACGGCAGGAAAGGGGACGCCGCCGGCTTTCACCCACTCTACCGGGGAGACCCGGCAAAGCGGGGGTGTGGCCGTTCCGGCCAGGGAGACGGCTCCGGCGGTGCAAAAGCCCGCCAGCCCGGCACGGCAGGAACCCGGCAGAGCGTCCGTTCCAGCGGCGCCCCAGGTCATGGGGATAGCCCCTCAGACTCGGCCCGACACGGCAGGAACCGCGGCCACGGCCTTCCGGACAGGGCAAACACGTCAGACGGCCAGGGCGCAAACGACCCAGGCGAGATCTACGCCGACGGCAACCGACAGCCTGGGCGGGCAACGAGCGGAGTCTACCGCCACATCGGCCGAGAAGGGGCATCTTGCGCCAAAGGGCATAGTCCCGCCAAAAAAGCAGCCGTCCACAACCAATCATCCCAGCAGACCCCCGCGCAAGGATGGAGGTGTTGGCCGTGGCAAGTAACGGACAAAGCCATTCCGGCGCGGAAACTGCGGCAAAGCTGGCCCAACTTGCCAAAAGTGCCCTCCGAGTTATAAAAGCCGCCGCGGCGACCGGCCCTTATGGGGCCGCCACTGCGGCGGCTAAGGAGACGCTGCCCTTCCTTATCAAGCTGGTGGTGGGGATCGCCCTCGCAATATTCCTGTTGATCTTCATGGTCATCACAGCCATCCCCAATATGTTTTTTGGCTACGAACACACGACAACCACGACCATTGTGGACATGACGACACTTGCCAAGGCTGTGGGCGGTACCTGTGTCTCCCTGGATGACTTCATCGCGGCCCAGGTGGACGCCCTGGTGACCCAGCTTGTGGACGAATACGCGGAGGAAGGCGTCTCCATTGACAGGATCGAGATCGATCACTCCTTTACAGAGGAAGATCGCATTTGGGTCGTTGCCATCAACTCCGCCGCCTATGAGCAAGACCTGAACGTTATCACCCCTGACCTCATCCAATCCTTTGCGTCCTCACGCATCAAGTACAGCCACAGTCTGCTCTCCGGGGACGAGGTGGTGCTGAAAGTGACCATTGAGAAAATGGATCCCGAAGCGATCATGGCTGAGATGGGATTTGACGAGGAGAGCAAGAACTGGGCGGGGGCTATCCAAGAAAACCTGACCGAGAGCGACGCGCTCAACAAGTACAAGTCCAATTTTGAAGCCTATCGCCCCAACTACGGTGGTGACCCCTCCGGCCCGAGCGACGCCCAGCATGGGGACAGCTACAGCAACGACATCGACATCTCCGGCTTTACACACCCCGACACGAAGAACAACCTGGATCTGGCCGCCTACGCCATTCAGGCATGGGAGCACAACTGGGGCTATGTCTGGGGCACCTACGGCAACGTGCTTACGGAGTCCCTGCTGAACTATAAACTACAACAATACCCGGACGGTGTTGGCAACTATGAGGATTTCATACGCACCCACTGGTTGATGCGCCGTACCACCGACTGCGTTGGCCTGATCAAGGGCTACGCGTGGCTTGAGCCCTCTACCCTCAAAATTAAGTACGGCACCAACGGTATGCCCGACTGCGGCGCCAACACCATGTACCAGGCCGCGGTAAACGCCGGGACTTCAGGACTGGACTATGGAACCATATCCACTATGCCGGAGATCCCAGGACTTGCCCTGTGGTTGGACGGCCACATCGGAGTCTACATCGGCGGCGGCTACGCCATAGAGGCGCCTGGTACCAAGACCGGCGTTGTGAAAACAAAGGTTGAGGGCCGAGGCTGGTCGGCCTGGTGTAAGATCCCATACATTGAATATTTGGAGGAGTGAGCGATGGTAACTGTGACACGTTTGCGCATCCTCCGCTTGAAACACGGCATTTCCATCGCCGAGCTTGCAAAACTGGTCGGCATATCTGAACAGTACATCAGCCGGCTGGAGCTGGCCCAGGCCTATGGAACAGTAAAACAAGAGGAACGGGTAAGCACGGCGTTGAGTGAGTTGATCGCGCAACGCCATTCCGATCTTTTGGCACTGGAGAAGGACTATCTTTTGAACAAGGGACGGCTTTTAGAACCTTTGGAGGTAGAACATGAGCTATGAAGTTTATCACATTCCGACCAACTTTACAGACGCGGGGCGTGTGATGGGGGTTTTTGAGGTCCGCAACCTGGTGGAGGCGGTCCTCCTGACCCTGCCCGTCCTGTATCTGAGCATCGTCTTTCTGCCCTTGTCCCTGATGCCCAAAATCGTTGTGACCCTGTTGATCGTGGCCCCCCTTGGGGGCTTTGGCTTGGTGGGCATCAGCGACGAGAGCCTCACCCGCTGGGTGGGGATCTGGTGGCGCTGGCGACGGCACAGGCGGCTTATCACATTCCGAGGGAGGTAACTAAGTGAGTATCAAAGAACTGATTTTTGGCGGCCCAAAGGGTTTCGCTGGGGGACTTTCCAGCCAGGAGAGCATCCAGAAGTGGCTGCCCGTCCAGAACATCGTCGGCGGCGTGGTGGTGACGAAGGACCACCGCTTTATCAAGATTTTGGAGGTCTTGCCGGTCAACATCTATCTTATGTCCCCCAATGACCGGCAAAACATCATCTCCTCCTACGCCGCCTATCTGAAAATCGCGCCGGACAACCTGGAGCTGCAGGTCCGCACCCTGGCGGCCGACACCGCTGAATATGTGGATCGAATGAGGCAATACGCCGAGGCTGAGGACAACCCCTTCTGTAAGGAGATGATCGAGGACAATATCCGGGAGATCGGTGAAGGTGTGGCCAGCGACACCATCCGGCATCGGTTCTTCTTGATCTTCCGGCTGGAAGGGCAGATGAAAACCAAGGGGCGCAGCGTCAGGGCCATCATCCAGCGGCTCAACGAGGAAGCGGACACCGCCCGGCGCTATCTGGACGCCTGCGAGGTGGAGGTGCTGGAGCCTCGCTATTCAGACGACTTCGTTCTGAAGCTGCTCTATGATGTCATCAACAAGCAGACCAGCCGCCGGGTCAAGCTGCCAGAGGGCGTGTTTGATATGACCACCGCCATCCACGGCATTTATGAGGAATAGTAGAGAGCCGCCACAGGCTGTGGCGGCTCATTCCTCTTGGCGGTATTCGGGCGGTAGCTGTTCATTGCAAAAAACTTTGAGGGTAGGAATATCCTCTGTGACAATTTTCCAGACTTCTTCCAACTGCACCTTGCCGTAATCATGGACAATGATGTTGCGCAGGCCGCGAATCGGCTGCCACTGCATCTGGTTTTTGGTAGTGTTACGGTATTCCTCGCTCAGTCCGGAGGCCAGTTCCCCGATCTGTAACAGCGAAAAGGCAATAGACTGTTGGGAAGTTCGGCTCGCTAAAAAAGCACTCTGTTCGTTTCCTAGCGCCCGCATATCGTTTTGGATATACAAGCAATAATCGCGGATTTTTAAGACGCGCTGTAAATCACGCGGCAACATAGAGTTCCCTCCGTTCCCGCTCCACATTCTCCTTGAACAGCTTGTCGCTCATCATGTGGCACGGCTCCTCCAAAGCGCCAACTGTGACAAAGCTGATTTCCTTCTCTAGGGCTTCTTCCAAATCCCCATAAAGTCCACCAATGGCAAAAAAGCCGGACAGATCCGCACCTTCAATGTCCACCAGCAAGTCCACATCGCTGTCCTCCGTGGCCTCGCCCCGAGCATAGGAACCAAAGACGTACACAGCCTTCAAGCGGTACTTTTCCGCCACAGGCCGCACACGCCGCGCAATTTCATCCAGGGTGTAGATCATTGCGTCCCCCTCCCTCAAACAGCAGGTTTGGGTAATCCCTTTTTCTCTATTATACGCATTTCCCGCAAAAATTCAAGTACAAGGATGTGATTTCATGAAGCAAAAAACCACAAAACACGCCTCCCAGAAGAAGAAAAGGCGCATTTCCACCGAGGATGCGGCATCCGGGCGCAATCAGTCGCCCCTCAAAAGACTGCTCTTTGGGGAGGAAAAACCCGATTTCACCGAGCTGGAGGTCGGCTCCACCACCATCCTGGATATTCTGTCCCCCACCACGGTGGACACCAAGAGCCGGGATCACATCGTGGTGGACGGCGTTTACCACGCTTACCTCTATGTGACGGGCTACGGCTACTCCACCACCGTGGGCTCCTGTTGGCTCTCTCCGCTGGTGGAGGCCGGCGAGGGGGTGAGCCTGAGTTTTAGTGTCCAGCGCCAGAACAAGGACAAGATCCTCTCCAAGATCGCCCAGACCACGATGGTCAACCGCTCTCGGATGCGGGACGTGGGCGATACCCGTCAGGACTACGAGGAACTGGAGAGTGCCATCAACTCCGGGCTCTATCTCAAGGAGGCCATGAACCGGGACGGCGAGGACTTCTACTATATGCACACGCTCATCGAGGTCACAGCGCCTGACGCGGAGACCCTGGAGCAGCGGGTGACGGCGGTAGAGAAGCTGTGCGTATCGGTGGACATGATCGCCCGCCGATGTGACTACCAGAACGAGCAGGCTTTTTTGTCCTCTCTGCCCCTGCTCTCCCTGGATGCTGACATTGAGCGAAAATCCCGCCGCAACGCCCTCACCTCCGGGGTGGCCGCCGCTTTCCCTCTGGCCTCCTACGAGCTGAGCGACCGCAACGGCGTGTTCCTGGGCCTCAATATGTATAACCGCTCCCCGGTGTTCCTGGATATCTACGACGACTACAAGTACACCAACGGCAACATCTGGATCGGCGGCTCCTCCGGCGCCGGCAAGACCTTCACCCTCCAGTGCATCGGCGGCCGGCTCCGGCAGCAGGGCAAGCAGGTCATTTTCATTGCGCCGAAGAAGGGCCATGAGTTCCGCCCCTTGTGTGAGATGCTGGGCGGGCTGTATCTCCGCCTGTCCCCGTCCTCCAAGGACTGTCCGAACCTCATGGCCATCCGCCGCAAGTCCCTGGACGCCTACTCCGGCCTCCGTGGGCTGGCGGCCCGGGACGACTCCGTGCTGGCCGATAAGATCTCCCGGCTCATTATCTGGTACTCCCTGCACAAAAAAGACCTGAGCGAGGAGGACCGAAACTATCTGGACTCCTCTCTGGTTGAGTGCTACCGGCGCTACGGTATCACCTTCGACAACGCCACCATCACCAACGAGGACGGCTCCTTTAAGAAGATGCCCATACTTTGTGACTGGTACGACATCCTCTCCGAAAAGGCCGAGACCAAGCATTTGGCGGTGGTGCTGGCCCGATACGTCACCGGCTCTGCCGCCGCTATGGGCCAGCGCAACGATATCAATCTCAACAACAAGTACATCGTCCTGGACACCTCTGGCATGCCCGATGATCTGCTCCTACCGGGGATCTTCTGGGCCACCGACGTGGCCAACGACCTCATCATGGACGCCGGCGGCGACCTGTCCGCCCTCATTGCCGACGAGCTGTGGAGCTTGGTGGGCGCCAACTCTAACCCCATCGCCGCCGGTTTTATCCAGGAGATGGTCAAGACCATCCGTGGACTGGGCGGCGCCGCCATCACCTCCACCCAGGGTATGCAAGACCTTTTTGGGCTGGACGGCGGCAAATACGGCAAGGGTATCCTGGATTCCAGCCGCATCAAGCTGGTGATGCAAATGGAAGATCAGGAGGCACGGTTGATCCAGGGCGTCCTCAATCTCTCGGAGGACGAAGTGCGGCAGATCACCCGCTTCCGCCGGGGCGAAGGATTGCTCTGCATTGGCTATAACCACGTCCCCATCGCGTTCCACGCCACCTCCAAGGAGTATGACGCCATCACCACCTCGCCCACCGATCTGCGGGCCAGACAGGAGGCGGACGGATGAAAGACCTGAAACAGGATATGGGCCGGATCCAGCGGCTGGTAGGCGATGCCTTCTCCCGGACCGGCTCCCTGGTGGCCCTCGCCGATGGAGGGCAGATGTCTCCGGACAAACTGCAAAAGGCGCTTGAACAGACTTCCGACTTCTTCGAGCGGTCTACACTGGAATTGCGGAAACTCTGCGAGACCTATTCCCCCGGCATTGGCGGATACCAGCAACGGGGTGAACTGCCTCGGGTGGCGGTGTGCGGGTTCGTAGAGGAGTTTGGCTACGGATGGCTCCACATCCAGCTTGACACCCTGCTTCCCCATTGCCGGTTCCAGTCGCCCTCCTGGCTCACCGATACCATCTCCCGCTTGCTGGACGATTACGAGAGCGGCGGGCGCAAGCTGCCATTTTTTCGGAAGGCCATGATGGTCATTGACGAGCACAGCGCCATTGAGGGCCGCCATATCTTCGACCAGGACAACAAGGGATGGAAGGCCATCTCCAACGCCATCAAGGGCCGACTTATCCCTGATGATGACCAGTACACGCTGGCTGTGGCCTTGGTGTCGGCAAGGAGCGATGCCCAGGTCTGCCACATTACGCTGATGGAGCGGTCAGACGCGGCAGACTTCTTCTCTCAGCACTCCAGTGATTACGCCGCTGGGGACTTCTATGGAGGGCATTGGATGTGAGAGGCCAGCACACCACCCCCTCAAAAATGCCCATTTTTTAAGCGCCCGGATAAGTGGCTGTGTGTGCCGGGTGGGCAAGCGCCACGGCCCTTGGATCGCAAGGGTCGTGCGCCTTGCTGACCTCGTCTCTTGGACGGTGGGGTGTGCCTCCTATGCAGGGCCGACACACGGCGCTGCATAAGCGGCGGAAAGGGCCGCCGAAATTGTCCTTGTGCCGGAACGGCGCAAGGGCGGTTTCGGCGGCTCCCAGGAACTCAGGAAGAAAGGAAGGAGGCTTTTGTGTGCTGCTTGACAAGTGCGACATTGACTTTTTGAGACTTCTGTGCTGGTGCCAATTTCTCCGGCCATCTGACGCGAGAAAGGTCATCCCCGAAGAGGAACTCCGACACTTATGTGAAAGAGGGCTTGCGACCTTCCACGAAAAGAGCGGCGCCTATGTTCCAACCCGGGGGTGCCGAAACCTTGTGGCGGGTCTGACCACTCCGCCAACTCCCATTCAAACGCGCAATTACCATGAGGAAGCTATTGCGAGGAGGCTCCGAACCTCCTCGATCTTCATGACCGCTTATCGTGCGGGCATAAGTGTTTTCACGACTGCGGCGGAAGAACTGGCCAGATCCCCGGCGCTTTTCTTGACGGCCTTTGCACGAAACCACAAGTCCAACCCCTGGGGCAGTAGCCGAGTGACGGCTATGGCCCATCTAGGGGATTTGCTCTGCGCCATATTCTATGTCTGCCCCGGCATCGGGAAAATCACGCTGACAGATGAACTGGCTGCCATCAGCAATCAGGCAGGCCGCTTCAAAGGAGTGCGGCAGGCGATGATATTCGCCGGGGAGAGTTACTCTGATATTTTGACCGAGCTGGAGGCTTCCCGGACGGAGAAGGACGGCAAGCTGGTCTTCTTTGGTCAAGCCTATCGCCAAGTGCAGCAGCCCATCCATCTGCTTACCTGTAATGACTCGGGAGCCATGCAGCTGAAAATCATGGCCACCCCCGACTACCACACCAAGCTTGCCAAGGCCATCTTGGGCGCAACCTACTCGGAACCGCCGGAGGAAGTTGCCCAATGGGATGGGTTTTACCGTGGGTCACCGTTCGTCGTGGCGGCAGACATGGATCTGCGGCGGATCGAATCCGCCTTGGAACAGGCCCATGAGCGAGGCTATGAGAAGATTGCCATAGCGTGTCTGAAGGGGCAGCAAAAGCGCCTGCTGTCTGCCCGCTACGATAAGACAGGGAAGGCCGATGTTTACCAGATCACGCCGGAGGCGCTATCGTCGGTTCTCGGAGCGGAGGTAGACCTGTATGCCCCGGCTCCCACCCAATTCCTCACGGAGAAAGGAGATGTTGTCCATGCCCCGCTTATCAAAACTCCTTGAAAAGCTGGAGGACACCATCGCCAACAAGAGCGGGATTTGGTTCGCCCGCCACAAGAAGAAACTGCCAATTTATATTCCCTTGGGCCTGGCCGCCTGGTATTTCTATGGAATGTTCCTCAACTCCCTCAAGTTGGGAACGGCCGCTACCTTCCACAACAGCACAGAAGAAATCGAGAGCATTTGGGTGTTTAACCCCTTCAAGAATTGGCTGGTGGTGTTTACTCCCTTTGGCCTGGGTGTCACCGCTGTGGTGGCGCTGCTCATCTGCCTCATCACCAAGAAAGGGTACATCTGGTTCTCCGGATACAAGTTCACCCGCGACCCAAGAGGTTTTGACATCCTCCCGGACGCCACTCACGGGTCCTCCGGCTTTATGACCAAAAAGGAGATGGGAGAGTTTTTGGAGCTGGGGCCGGCTGAGGAGGTCACCGGCATGATGCTGGGCAAACACAAGGCGCACCAGGACGACCCGGATCGGTATGCCGACTATGTGGCCCACCGCATGATACCTGGTGACAATAACAACCTGCTGTGCATCGGCGCCCCAGGCAGCGGCAAGTCCCGAGGCTTTATCATCCCATTTCTCATGGGGTGCGCCAATCGGGGTGAATCGGTGTTTATCACCGATCCCAAGGGCGAGCTCTTTGAAAAGCTGTCCTCCTACTTTCGTGCGAAGGGCCACTACGTCAAAGTGGTCAATTTTCTGGACATGGCCCACTCCGATGGTTGGAACTGCCTCTACTCCCTGGATACCAACCCCCAGTTGGTCCAGACGGTGGCCAACACCATCATCCAGAACACCTCCGGGCCAAAGGAAGCAGATGACTTTTGGAGCCGTGCGGAGTTAAACCTCCTGATGGCGCTCATCCACTATGTCTGTAATCTGCGAGACAGCAGGGGAAACCTGCTTCCCATTGAGCGGAGAAGCCTCGGCGATGTGTACCGTCTACTGACGGACAAAAGTATCAACGAGATCAACCGTCTGCTGGCAAGTCTGCCGCCGGATCATCCGGCCAAGGGACCTCACGGCCTGTTTCTAAAAGCGCGGGAGAACCTGTGGGGCAACATCGTTATCGGTTTGGGTAACCGGTTGGCCGTATTCCAAGACAAGCTGGTGGATACCATCACCCGGAATCACGATGTTGACCTTCTGCTCCCCGGGCAGAAACCCTGTGCCTATTTTGTCATCATCTCCGCCCAGGACAGTGCCTATCGCTTCCTCAGCTCTCTGTTCTTCTCTCTGGCCATACCCCGGCTCTCCGACTATGCCCGGCTTCACTGTGAGGGTGGGCGATTGCCGGTGCTGGTGAACTTCTGCCTGGACGAATACTGCAACATCGGCTACATGGAAGGCATGGCGGACGCCCTCAATAGCATCCGCGGCTTCAATATGGCCTGCCAGATCGTGGTGCAGTCACTCAGCCAGTGGCAGGAAAAGTACCCCGGCAAGGAGTGGGAAAACCAATTGGCTACCTTTGACCAGACCCTCTACATGGGCTGCAACGATCTGACCTCTGCGGAGTACATCTCCAAGAAGTGCGGCAAGATCACCATCGCCGTGGTCAACAACCAAATGCCCTTGGCGCCGCTGTTTTCCCCGGTGTACTCTACGACCCGGCCCTATTCTCAGACCAAGAGCAACACCCAGCGGGATCTCATGCTCCCGGATGAGGTGCTGCGGTTGGAGCGACAAAAGTGCATCGCCCTGTTCCAAGGCCATCGACCGGCGCTTCTTTGGAAGCTGACCCCGGAGGAGCTGCCCGACTTTGGCGCGCTCAAGCCCTGTCGGGTCATTGACTATATTCCCGAGTGGGTATGCCGGGAGAATGAGAGGGCTGAGCGGCAGGAAGATGCGCCCGCGCCTGGACCTCGTTCAAGCCCCGCCACCGCCTCGGCGCCGCCGAGGCATTCTGTTCCCGCTGGCGCCGTTGGCTATGATATTCCCGAGATGAAGAAGAGCGGCGGCAGACTGTTCGTTGGAGAAAACCCCTCGGAGGCCGCCTCTGTGGAAGTACCTGTTGGCATGGTGCGGGGGGACGATGATGAGGATGAAGACGAATTTGACGCCCCGCCCAGGTGACTTCCCCGGCGGGGAAAAGGAGGAATGCCCTATGCGGGCCGCTACAATGAAAGAACGTCCGCCGTTTTCACTGATGCGGCAGACGGATGTACTGCACATCTACCACATGCAGATGCCCCGTTGGCTCTTTTCCGACCCCAGGTATGCGGAAATGAGCTTGGATGCCAAGGTGGTCTACACCTTTCTCCTCAACCGGTTTCAACTCTCCCGGCGCAACGGTTGGGTCAACGATCGGGATGAGGTGTTCATTATCTTCCCCCGGAAGGAGTTGGCGCGGGAACTGCGTATCTGCGAACAGCGGGTGACGGCGGCTTTCCGTAAACTGGTGGAGTTGAAGCTCATTTGGGAAAAGCGGTGCGGCCGTGGGGATGCCAATCAGATCTATCTGGCCGCGGTGGAGCCACAGGATGACCCCGGCTATACCAGCGCGCCTTTTCTGCCGGAGGAAGGCGGCGATTCCAAAACAGCAGATCCTGCGGGTCTTGACGGCAGCGCCCGCTTCGCGCCTACGCAAGAGCCGCAAAACCCGCGCCTCCGGACTGGCGGGATGGGCGGTTCAAGAAGCTCGGATATTGCGGTTGCAGAGCCGCAAAAACTGGGGCCAAGTTATATTGAAAAAAGGGATACTGAACCGAGTGATACGGAAGTCAGTCAGTCAAGGGCGCCCGCGGGCGCGACCGGGCAGACGGACGCGGAGGAAGAGCTGACGGGCATTTTGGATGCCTGTGAGCTCTACTATTTTGCCCCGGAGACGGCCCGGGTGTTTGAAAACGCCATTGAGCGGCTCTTTTACTCAGACAGCTTTCGGGTGGGCAACGCCACCCTGCCCCAGAGTCGGGTCCGGGCCAAGCTCAAGCTGTTGGACGGGATGATCCTCCGCGCCGCAGAGCAAAAGCTCCACGCCAACCTGGATCAGGATGTGAAGAACTCCACGGCCTATGTCATGTCCACCCTGTTCAACTGCATAGCGGAGTCTGAAAGTGACCTGATGGTGGACGCGTACCTCAACAGCTTACGGCCAACGCCGGAAGGGGGGTGATAGGCGTGATTTTTTCCGCAGAGCAAAAGTTTCTCCTGGATACGTTGCGGGATTTTAAGTGCATACGGCAAAGCCAGCTCCAAACACTTGCGGCCAGGCGGTTTCGTATACCGGAGCGCCCATCAGTGAACGAGCATCACATAGCCGCTATGCTCCGTCAACTGCGCTACGGAAACTGGGATGTCCAGGCAAAGGATGGGTATGTCTGTCTGGACAACGCCCTCCCGGAGCCCCGTCTGCTGGAGGCTATAGATATCATGCTGGAGCTGACCGATACAACCCTCAAGGAGTTTAAGACGAGAACAAGTCCTCCTCTGCTGCTGCGTTTCATCGTGGATGGGGAAAGACTGCGGTTTTTCACCGTGGCCCACCTGTCCCGGGAAGAGGACATCGCCCTCCTGGAGCGTGGACGAGTAGGGCGGATCATCTGGATCACAGACGATGGATGTATGCCCGAGGGGCTCACCCTGCCACCCAAACACTTCTTTGCCGCCCGCCAGGAGGACGGCTCACATCGGTTTTATGGCTCTACCACCGAGCCGTGAAATAAATTCATTCTAAGGAGGAGACAATATGCCCAGAAAAAAACCAGTCCCCGTAGAGGAACCGGAACAGGTGCAGGCTGAGACTGTGGAGGAAACGCCCAAGGCCGCGCGACGATCCAGAGCCAAAGCCAAGCCGGAGGAGCAGGCCACCGCTCCCGATGCCGAAGCCTCTCCCATCGAGAGCCCTCCTGTGGAGGATGCGACCGGCGGGGGAGAGGGGCCGGACACGGATGTGATGGAGGTGGATCTGTCCACCCCTGTGGAGCCCCCGCCCCGGGCAGAGACGCCTCAGCCGATCTTCAACCGGAGGGATCCCCCCGTGTCGGTCCCCAAAGGAGAGCGTCAGCAATTCTTTGGCATGGACTTCAACGAATTGGACCGTGACCTGACTACCGCTGAGCAGCAGGAGTGGAACTCCATCTACGCCTCCTACCGGGGCCGCAGCGCCCTCTCCGGCACCGTCATCGGCGTGGACGCCCACTCCATCAGCATCAAAAACCCCGAGACGAACCAGGTAGAGCAGCACACCATGTACTGCGCCATCGTGGTGCCCTACCGTGTCCGTGTCGTAATTCCCGCCACTGAGATGTGGGAGCCTGGCCAGGAGCGTCCCAACTTTGTGCTGCAGAACTCGGTGGGCGCCACCATCGACTTCATCATCATCAAAGTTGACCGTGAGAACGGCTTTGCCATTGGTTCCCGGCGTTTGGCGCTACGGGCGCAGCAACACTTCTACGCCCACCGTCCCGCTCTCAGACAGATCGGCGCCCGCTTGACCTGCCGAGTCATCTCTGTGGGACCCAGGCGGTGCCTGGTGGAGTGCAACGGCTATGACATCAATCTGACCCAGCGGGAGCTGCGCTACACCGCCATTCCCGATCTGCGGGATGAGTACCACCCCGGCCAGGAGCTGGAGTGTGTCGTCAAAGGGTTTGATCTCGCCGATGGCAGGCTGAAAATCTCCGTAAAGGAGACCCAGGCCAACCCCTTTGATGGAGCCGAGCTTCGGCACCCTGTCGGCTGCCGCCGCCAGGCTGTGATCGCCGGCAAGTACGGCGGTGGTGTGTTCTGCAACCTTCCGGATGGCACGGTATGCCTGTGCAACTACGCCTACCAGCACGAGGATGGTGACTTCAAGGTGGGTGACACCGTGATTATCGTTATCCAGAAGTTCGAGAACCACAGAAAACAGATGTACGGAAAAATCCTGTATAAATGGTAAAACGAAGGCCCGCACAGTTCCCTTTGGGAAGCGTGCGGGCCTTTTTGCTTTATTCGACTTATTGCAGGAAAGAGAGATAGTTCCGACGGCCATACAAAATTCGATGGATCTGAACCGTATCCCCGTTCACGATGTAAAAGACCAAATAGTTCTCCACGACAAGGTAACGGTAGCCCTTGGCGGCAAGTGTCAAATCCTTGATATGGGGGCATCGCTCCGGCATGGAGGAGAGACTGCTGATCTGCTCAGTCAGCAAATCATAGTAGCGGAGGGCCGCTTGCGGCGACAATGTGTTGAGGTAGTCGATGATATCCAGCAGGTCTTTCTCCGCGGCAGGATATATCTTTACCTTATACTGTTCCATGCACTTGCTCCCTCAACTGACGTGCCAGCGCCGCAAAGTCCTTGCCCTCCGCGCCCTCGGCAATCTCCTGCTCCGCCACTGCCAGTTTGCTGTACAGGTCGATCAGTCCCTGGAGCCGCTCATATTCCTCGACGCTCATTACCACCATGTCGCCTGTTCCGTTGCGGGTGATATAAACCGGCTCACGGGTCTGGTGACAAAACTCGGAGATCTCATTGGCACTGTTTCTCAAATCAGAGATCGGACGAATAATTGGCATAGGTGCCACCTCCTTCTTTACTAAGTATAGCAAAATAATGAGTAAATATCAACATAAATTTGCAACCCTCTCTAAGCGATATTAAAAGAATGTGGCTTGCTTCGATAAGAAAATCTTTAGTAGGACATTCCAGTTTCAAAGTTGAGAAAACCTCACCTATTCAGCCGAGAGCAGGGATGTTACAATGGGGCTGTATTTCAGGGCGGAGTATGAAAGGGCGGAGTATAGAAGGGAGGACGGTGAGCAAGCAGGGGCGTAGCGCGCCCCCACGCACCGGCCAGAAACGACCTGGAAACATGATAAATGGATGAAGAAAACCGCAAGTGATCCTATGGGAAAATTGCGGTTCTTTTTTTGTCCAGAAATGAAAGGAGAAGCCACATGAATGACGCAAAGTAAATTGATTGAGGCAAGCTATTTCGACCCGGCGGCCCAGGTGCGCCTGACTGTCTACGCAGACACCATCATTACGGATCGGACGCCCCAGGAAGGCGAGATCATCACCGCCATCCGCTTCGGCGGCTATCCGGAGGTGACCCGGGCCATGTCGGACGCCATCTATGGTGGAGCAACCATTGATGTCCAGCGTGATGGCAAAACAGAGCATCTCAAAAGTGTGGCCAAAGGCTATCGCCGACAGCTCTCCCATGATGGGATCTATGCCGCGGCGACCCTCATGGCCAATGATGACGCTCAAGCGGCAGTGGAAGAAGAGGAGGATGATGAAGAAGGAAACAGATTAACTCAGTCCCGGAAGTGCTACATCTTCTGCCCGGCTGGCGACAAGGACCGCCTGTTTGAGGAACTGGATCACAAGACGGCGGCTCCCCTCATCCCGGAATTTTGGGACTATGTTCTGGACGAGCTGACCGCCCGCGGTTTCCTCCGCAAACTGAAGGTGACCTCCAGCAAGGAAAAACTGGACGCCTGGGTGCTGGAGCTGCTGCCTGACGACGCCAACGTGGTCCAAGTTCTGGAGGACGGCCTGAAGAATGGGAAGATCGCCATACCCCACGCCGATCCAGCCGTCCCGGATGGCTTTGAGAACGTGAACTCGGTCACCAGCTACCTCAATACCTTTGGCGTAACAGTAGCTGACCGTATCCGCAACCAGTTCACCCCTCTCTTTGACCCGGCCACCGAACCGCTCTCCGAGGAGGTGCTGGCCATCAACGGTTATGTGCAGGAAAAGGCGGGCTACTCTCTCTACGATGCCCAGCTTGCCGTAGCCGAGGCCACCAAGCGGCAGCTCGCCAGAAAGGGGACGGCACTCATCATTGCTGAATGCGGCTCCGGCAAGACCAAGATCGGCGCCACGGCCCTGGGCGCGCTCTACGGAATGTGGGCAGCCCAAAAGCAGGGGAGACGACAGAAATCCTTCGGGCTGGTGATGTGCCCCTCCCATATGACCCGAAAGTGGGTGCGGGAGATCGGGGAAACACTGCCGGATACCTTTGCGATGGTGGTCAAGAGCATCACAGACCTGAACAGGCTCTACGCCTTGTATGAGGCCGGAGAGCGAAGCGTCTATGCCGTGTTCAGCAAGGAAAAAGCCAGAGACGGCTATATGCGCTACCCTGCCGTCACCTGGAACCAGCGGAAGAAGGGCTTCGTCTGCCCGGACTGCCTGGAGCCAGTGGAAATGGAGATCAGCGAAGACGGCACAAAATACATGGTGAACGCAGACCAGTTCTTTTTCCTGAACGAGCACAAGAAGAATCACAAGTGCCCCCATTGTGGGGCCGTGCTGTGGGCCCCGGTAAGTCCCCAGGTCAAGAGCGGATGGGTCAAGATCGGCGGCTATGGCTGGGTCTACCGGGACAAAGCGGCAAAGCACCTGGAGCGGACGAAAAACGCCAGTGTGCTGGCCCAACTGGAGGAGATCGTCGCCCGCCCGGAGGGCCATTACCTGGCAAAGGGCGCACAACGGCGGTGTCCGCTGAGCACCTACATCAAAAAGAAGATGAAGGGGAAGATCGGCGGCCTGCTGTGCGATGAGCTCCACGAATACAACAACGCCAGCGGCCAGGGTGACGCAATGGCTGAGATCTACGGTGTGGCGAAGCTGTTCGTGGGCATGACCGCGACCCTCATCAACGGGTACAGCTCCGGGATCTTCCACCTTCTCTACCGGCTGACCCCGGGGCTGATGCTGAAGGACGGAAAATCCTACCGGAAGCCAAGCGACTTCGACGCGGAGTACGGGGTGGTGGAGAACGTCTACTCCACCAGCGACGGTGACTACAACTCCAACCGGCGAACCACCAAGCGGAGAACCAAGAGCAAACAGTTGCCCGGTGTGTCCCCACTGGTGTATTCCCGATTCCTGTTGGAGTATTGCTCCTTTCTGTCTCTTTCGGACATGGGCAAAAACCTTCCGGACTACGAAGAGATCCCCATCGCGCTGAAGTTGCCCGACGAAGTGTGGGATGAGTACAGGAGTCTGGAGCGCGAGCTCAGAGAAGTTCTCAAGGGGGACCGGAAGATAGCGCAGAAGATACTGTCCGCCTACATGGGCCTGCTGACGGTCTATCCCGATCAGCCTTACGACCAACCTCCCGTCATCCATCCTATTAAGGGCTACCACATCGTGGACCCGGAGGACAAAGGGTGCTTTGACGACATCCTCCCCAAGGAGGAAAAGACCCTGGAAATCGTTCGGGCGAAGGTGGCCGCTGGGGAACGGGTGCTGGTGTATACCAGTTGGACCCGGACGGACTCTCAGCAGAAACTCCTGAAACTGCTCCGCTCAGAGGGTTACCGCACGGAGATCCTTACGCCACAAATTCCCCCGGAGAAGCGAGAAGCGTGGGTGGAAAAACAGGTCAAAGCTGGGCTCCAGGTACTCATCACCAACCCCCGGTGTGTGGAAACGGGCCTGGATCTCAACGACTTTACCACCCTCATTTTTTACAGCATGGGTTACAACCTGTTCACTCTGCGGCAGGCGTCCCGCCGTTCCTGGCGGATCAACCAGACCGCGCCCCGGGTGGAGGTCTATATGCTCTACTACGCCGACACCATGCAGGCCAAGGCTATGAAGCTGATGGCCTCCAAGCTGGCGGTGGCGGGTATCATTGAAGGCTCCCTCACCGATGAAGGCTTGGCCGCCATGAGCGACGTGAAGGACATGACCTCCCAAATGGCGAAGGAATTGGCCCTCGGGATCAAGGACAATGTGGAGGACATCGCCGCCGCATTCAAGAAAATGGCCATCATCAACCCGGAACGGGAAACACAAGATCCTTCGGCGCCCAAGGTGACCGCCGCCACGGCGGAACTGCCAGCGAAAGTTGCCACATCCGTTGCCGTGCCCCGCTCTGCGGACGCCGGAGGCAAGCGATCGCTGTACGAGGGTTTGCTGGAGCGAACAATGGAAGACCAGAAAAAGAAGAAGTCGAAGAAAGTGGTGGTGAATGAAAACCAGCTCACTCTCTTCGACTTTGCCGCGTAGTTAGGAGGAAAACACTTTGAATGTTGTGATAAACCGAATGGAACTGCTCTCGGCGGCCAAACGCGCCGCCAACATTGCCCCCGCGGAATCCCCCTTGGATGTACTCCGGGGGGTGCTGTTGGAGACCGATACCGCGGCCATGACCCTGAGCGCCACCAATCTGGAGGTGGCCTTGGAACAAAAGGTCCCCTGTGAGTCCGAGGGCAGCGACGCCCTGGTCATCAGCGCCCGGCTGTTCGCGGAGGTCGTGGAAAAACTGGATGGAGAGCGGGTGACGCTTTTCCGCCAGGGTGAGCGCCAAAACCTAACCATCAAGGGGGGCGAGGCCGCCTTTAACCTGAATGTCTGGGAAAAGGGTAGCTTTCCCAAGGTGGAGATCCCCTTCCCGGAGGATACGGTAAAGGTCACCGGCATCCCCAGCATGGCCAAGCGGACGGTGTTTGCCGTAGACCCCAGAAATGACCAACCCCTGCTCAAGAGCGTCAATCTCATGTTTACCCAGACCGGCCTGCGCTCTGTGGGCAGTGATGGGAACTGTATCGTGAGCGCCAAGGGGGACGACAAGAGCACCGGCGACATCAGCTTGCTCCTTCCGGCCACATCTTTGACGCGGCTGGCGCGGCTGTGCAGCGACAAGGACGAATTCCAGGTGGGTACCACTGGAAAGGCCATCGTGTTCTTCCGGGAGAACTTTGCGTACAGCGCGCGGCTCATGGAGGGCAGCTATATCGACAGCACCCGCCTGTTTGAGTCGCTGGTCAACACCTTTACTGTCCTGACTGATGTGACGGACCTGCGCAAGGCCCTTCTTGCTGCTACCGCCATCGACCAAAGCGGCAAGGTGAAGCTGTCTTTTACGGGCAACGAGCTGGCTTTGACCACCACAGGAGAGAGCGGGGACGGCTCCTCATCGCTGGAGATCATACCTCTGACGGGAACGCCCCATGGGGAGTATTGGTACCAGACGAACAAGCTCTCCGCTTGTCTCGCCTCCCTGACTGGGACGGTCACTCTGGGTGTGGCCCAGGGCGGGATGCTCACCCTGTCCACCGCCGAGGCCCGCTATATGCAGAACGGTCTCCGTGTCACCGCTCCGGCTGTGAAAGCAACCAAGCGGAAGGCCGCGTGAGGAGGGGTGCGTTTGGAAATACCCAGCATTTGCCGCTACTGTGGCGGAGTGATCAAGTTGGTGCCTGCCGTTTCCATTTACGGAGCGGCGTCCGCGAAACGGCTGGGGTTGGAGCGTGAGCATATCTACCAATGCCAGAACTGCAACGCCCGGGTGGGCTGTCACAAAGGCACTACCCGTCCCCTGGGCGATGTGGCCAACGAGGTTTTGAGGCTCAAGCGGATGGAGACCCACCAGGTCTTTGACAGCTTTTGGAGGAACCATAACATGAGCCGTACCGCCGCCTACCGCTGGCTGGCAAAGCGGATGGAGCTGCCAGAGAGCAAGGCCCACATCGGCGGCTTTGAGATGGATCAATGCCAGCGGGTCATCGACCTGTGCCGGCAGGAACAGATGAAGGAGGTTGCCTGAAATGGCAGTAAATCAAGTGACGGTCTATACCATCGTGTCCACCGGCGTTGATGTTGACCGCGGCTTCTTTCCAAACCCTAGTACCAGAGGAAGTTACCTCTCGGAAGCGCGGGCCAGGGAGGAGTTGGATCGGTTGATCGCTGAGGAAAAAGACGAGTTGGATGACCGCTACGATAAGGAGGATCGCGGAGAGGATCATTGGGAGATGTTTCAGGACGGCTATGGTGCCGCCCTCTTTTCCCGGTTGGAGATCCTGTCCTCGGAACTGAACAGCGAGGGAGGTGATTTGCGAGATGAATAAGCGTATTGGGGACGGCCCGCACCGTTTTCCCTGTACCAGCTGTCAGGACCACTTTCAATTTATGGAGCGGCTGCCGCGGAAAAAGAAGGGCATCACCATGCACATGGGCGAACGCTACTGCATGGCGGCAAAAAAGCCCCGGAAGTTCAGACGGGGCGATCCCAAGGTATATGTTCCGTCTTGGTGCCCCAAAAAGAAAAGCCCCCGGGAGCTGCGCATTTATGGCTTCAAGTCTACCCGAGACTGGCTCTTTCACCTGGAAGAGTGCAAAGTCGCCGGGCAAGACGCGCTCCCCTCTGGGTGGCGCTATGCCGTGGAGTACGAACTCCATACCGACCTGTCCGCCCAGGACTTTTGGAGAGGTCTGCGGACCCAAACGGCTGCGAGCCTGTTGGGCGCGGTAGTCCACCGTTACCATGTGGTGGAGATCGACGACGGCGTGCAGCCGGTATTCTTCTACTGTACCGACAAAGGATTCAAAGTCCTGCCTTTTTTCAACGCCACGGAAGCCCGCAAGAACAAGAAGGAAGAATAGGCGTTTTGTGAGCACATCAATAAGGAGAGTGACCATGTTAAGAGATAAAATGCTGGCCGTCATGGCCGATGTCAACGCCCAGGTGGCCGAGCGGGAGGAGCTGGTAGAGGCCATTGCCATCGCCCTGCTCACCCGTAAAAACCTCTTTATCCTGGGCGCCCCCGGTCAGGCCAAGAGCTTCGCTATCAACCAGTTCCGTGCCCGGATCACCGGCGCCCGGCAGTTCGAGCGGCTGCTGTCCAAGCAGACCGATGAGGAACAGCTTTTCGGGCGTATCGACCTCAGCAGCCTGATCCCCGGCGGAGTGCCCCAGGCTGTGCTGGACAAGGATCCCCGGTATCAGGAGATGTGCCGCAGTCTGAAAGCCCACCTTGAAAGCGGTAAGGACTGCGGCGACCTGCCCGAACAGATGGAGCGGCACCGCAAGGCCCTGTCTGCCCTCTATAGCGGGGAACCCCAGGTGAACACCGCCGGAAAGCTCCCGGAGGCGGACATCTGCTTCCTGGATGAGATCTTTAAGTGTAACGATGGGGTGCTCAACTCCCTGCTCACGGCCCTCAATGAGCGCAAATACACTAACGAGGGCCGCACCTACCCCATTCCCACCATCTCCTTCTTTGCGGCGTCTAACGAGATCCCCAACTTCAGCGACACTCAGGAGAAGATCCTGGAGGCCCTCTATGACCGGCTGGAGCTGAAGGTGGTGACGGAGGAGATCGCCCAGCGGGAGAACCGAATGGCCGTGCTGAAGAACAAGCAGGCCGGAGGCCATGGCGTAGTCTCTGCCAACATCACGCTGGATGACCTGACTGCGATGCAGAGAGAGGTGGCGGCAATCCCGGTGCCGGATGCCGTCAATGACCTGGCGGACGACCTTCTCTGTGTTCTCCGTAAGGACGGTATCCGTGTGTCTGACCGTAAGTATCTGAACTACTATCCCCTGGCCCAAGCCAAGGCATGGCTGGAGGACCACCAGCAGGTGGAGCCGCAGGATCTCCTGATTTTGAAGCACTACCTCTGGAAAAAGCCCGCCGACCGGTCTAAGGTGGCGTCTGTTTTGGAACGGATGTGCATCAATCCTCTGCAGGACAAGGTGGACAACATCCGCGCTATGGCGGCAGAGGCCAAGGAGGACTTTGACGCCGCGGCTGCGGATGCGGAGAAGCCTACCGCCGGGAGCAGGGCCCTGATCAAGCTCCGGGGTGAGCTGGTTCGGCTCTATCATATGCAGAAGGAGGTGGAGGCCGCCGCCCAGACCGACGCCGAGAAAGCCCTGGCCGCGCAACTCCTCTCCGACCTGGAGGATGTGAGCCGTAAGGCCCATGAGACCGTGGGCTTCACCTACGCGCCGCTCCCCCAACTGGATGCGTTGCAGTAACCAACCACACTACATCATCAATTTTGGAGGTAATCTACTATGTTAAATCACATCACCGTCATGGGTCGGCTGGTGGCCGATCCTGAACTGCGAAACACCGACAGCGGCACCCCCGTGTGCAGCTTCCGCATTGCCTGTGACCGGGACTACAAGCCCAAGGATGGGGAGCGGGAGACCGACTTCATCAATGTGGTGGCCTGGCGGAGCACCGCGGAGTTCGTGAGCAAGTTCTTCTCCAAGGGCCGCGCGGCCATCGTGGACGGGCGGCTTCAGATCCGGGCCTACACCGACAAGGAAGGCAACAAGCGTACCGCCGCCGAAATCGTGGCCGGAAGCGTCTATTTTGGCGATTCCAAGCCCAAGGATGGCGGCGAACAGGAGCCTTCCGCCTATCATGGCGGGGAACTCCCCGATGATTTTGCCCCCGACCTGGAGGACGATGACGGCAATTTGCCGTTCTAACCTGTCCGGCCTGCCCGGCGTACAAAACCCGCGGGCGGGAGAGCACAGGCTCTCCCGCCCAACTAAAAATAGGAGGAACACATGGAAGAGTATTTTGAATACCTGGAGCAGCTCCGCGAAAGCGGAGTGACCAATATGTTCGGCGCGGCTCCCTACCTGCAAGCGGAGTTTCCGGAACTGGAGCAGGACAGGAGTCGGGCCATCGCGATATTGCGGGCCTGGATGAACAGTCACAAAGGGGGCGGAGAATGAAGCCCTACCGCACCATTGAGGACGTGTTGCGCTCTCCGTGGGCAGAACTGACGCCGCCTACAGAAGCGGAGATACCAGTTTCTGACCGGGTGCTTCGCTCCACCAGGCTGGAGGACAGCATCTACGCCGACATGAGGGACGGGGATGATACCCTTCTCCAGATCGAGCAGACAGCAGGGGAGAAGCTGCGCTCTTTTCCCGCCCTGTCCAGAGACGTATATCAGTCGTTTTACGCCATCATTCCCAAGAAGGCTGAAGAAAGCGGCCTGTCGGCGGCGGCGCGGAAATTCAACGCTCCGATCCTGGAGCATATCACCCAGAGCGAGGACTACCCCACGTTGAAGGCCATCTGCGAAGGTCGGGATCTGCCCGCCTATGAGGCGGCGACGGAGTTTGTCTCCCGAACAGCGGAGGAGCTGGACAGCCTGCTGTCCGGCCTGGGTGGGGAAAAAGGCGCTATCGGTACCCTGGAAAAGCTGGAGGCAAAAGCGGAAAGAGCCCAAGCGGATCTCGCCGCCCTGCTGGAGCGGATGAGAAAAACCAAGGAGCGCAACGAGACGCTGGAGCGGGCGGTCATCGACGCCGCCAATCAGGCGGAGAGTAAACGCCGCCAGGTGGAGGCAGTCAGCAAGCTGGCGGATACCGCCGCCGCGAGAAGCAAGGCTCAAGTATCGGCCTGTGTCGCCCATGCGGTGCAAGCCGCCGCGCGAAAGGCCGAGGAGGTTCAGGCAATCATCGGCGCTTGGGGAGATGACCCCGGCAGTCTGGAGCGCACGGAGGCCAATGCCGAACTTCTGGCGTTGGTACGAAAGAGCGACACGCTGAAGGATATTTCCAAGTACCTTGGCCGCTTCCGGGAGATCTTTGCCCAGGGCAAGCGCAACGGCTATGCCTATGGTCGGGGGGAGAAATACTCCTTGGAATTGGGCAACGACATCTCCAGGGCGCTGACTTCTGAGTTGGCCATGCTGGCCACCCCGGAGACTACGCCGTTGTTCCTGCAAAAGTACCAGCGCAGGCAGATCAAGCAGTACCGCCGCCGGGAGCCTGTCTACAAAGGCATGGGGGACATTATCTGCTGCCTGGATGAATCTTCATCCACCGCGGGAGATCCCGCCGCCTGGGGCAAGGCCGTGGCCCTGACACTGCTGGAGATCGCGGCGGACAGCGGCAGAAAGTTCGCCCTGATCCACTTCTCCGGCCCAGGAACCGTCCAGACCAATGTATTTCTGCCTGGGCTGTATGGTGTGAAGGACAAGTTGTGTGCCGCAGAAACCTTTCTCAGCGGCGGTACCGACTTTGCCACGCCCATGAGCGAAGCTCTGCGCCTCATGGAGGAGCAGGGGTTTGAGAACGCCGACGTGGTTTTTATCACAGACGGCGAATGCGAACTGCCTGACGCCTACATCAAGGGACTTCAGAAAAAGCAGGCTGAGTACCGCTTTACCGTCACTGGCGTTCTGCTGGACAGCGGAAAGCCTGGGATGGACTTCAGCCTGCAGGCGTTCTGCCAAAATATCTACCGCACCTCTGAACTGGCGGGAGATGAAATTGTGACAAATTTGGTAAGTGTGCGAATTTAAGCAATTTTGGCCCTCGGGAAACCGAGGGCCACTTTTTTGTTGTCTGATTAGCCTTTGCATACAGCTTTGAGAAGTATTGGCTTGCCAACGCTTTGGGTGTTTCTACTGTGGGCATGGCGGGGGATCCCACAGCCGCCCCCGTCGCCGGAGGGGGCGGCCTCCCGCCCGGTGCTCCACGGTTGCTCCCTGTAATGTGGAACGGGGGCGTGAAATTTTACAATATTGCTAAAATGTAAAGACAAACGGGGGGGGTGTATATTGACGGATATCCCGCATAAGTGATATCATAATTTCGTGCAATTTGTTCAAATAGGGGACTGTTCCGCCTGGGGTTTGGGGAGCAGGTCACCCCGGAGCAGGTGGAGATATCGTTCGGCCATCCAACCGGTGTGGATGAAGTCCTGTTGGCAAGCTCCGAAGAGGACGTAGAGCAGCGCGCCGGAGTAGAAGCGCACGGCGATCTCGGCGGCGTCAAAGCCCAGGTCCCGGGTGATCCGGCGCTCCAGAAGGACATGGGCCACGTTGTCCATGACCGCGTCGGAGATGATCGGATAGACGGGGTATTTTTTGGAGCGGATCAACCGCAGGATGATATCTGCATGATCCGCGGCGGGAGAAAAGGCCAGGGCGAGGGCCTCCTTGGGGTCGTGGATGGGGAGGATTCGGTCGGTCAGGTCGGAGACGTAACGCTGGATGGCGTAGGCGATCATGTCGGCGATGGACGGAAAGTGGTAGTAAAAGGCCTGGCGGGTGATGGAGCGGGCTTTCGCGATGTCGGAAACCGTGACGCTGTCCACATCCTTTTGCTCCAACAGGCTCCAAAAGGCATCGGCAATGGCGTTGCGAGCGGCGGAGGGGATCATAGAGGGACCTCCTTTTGCGGCGTATTTCGATACCGAAATGATTTTATCACATTTTTCAGAGAAAGGGAAGTGGTGCGGGAGAGAACTTGGCTGAACGTGGCAAGAGAGAGGAAAACAGGCGAGACCGCGACACAAAAACAACGACAGCAAGGAGGAAAACTGGATGAAGATCAATGGCAAACGGCTCTTGGCGATGATGCTGGCGGCGGCGATGACGCTGGCGCTGTTCTGCGTCCCCGCCGCGGCGGCGACTACCGTAGAGCCCGGGGTGTACCAGTTCAGCACCAAGGGCCACGCGGGCGTGGTAGCCTCTTCTTCTGAGATGAAGGGCTGGCAGGATGTGCCCGGCGTGGAATTCGGCGGCGGGCTGCAGGCCGACAACAGCGGCCACGGCCCGTGCGGCAGCGGTGGGACGATGACTGTCTACATCCCTGAGGGCAAGTACTCCACCCTGGTGGTGACCACTTGCCAGTTTGGCGACGGCGGCGAAGTGACCGCCGACAAGGGCGAGGTGACGAGCAAGGCTGTGACCCCGCCCAACGGCGAGTCCTGCAAGGAGTTTACCATCACCAATGCCACGGGGACCACGGTGGTCACCTTTGGCGGCAAGGTCTATGTCCACGGCGTGACGGTGGGTGAGTTCACCGACGCGGCTGTGGTCCCCGATCCCTCGATGGAGCTGGACACCAAGGATGTGGTGGTCCGCATGGGGGAGACCGCCACCGTGACCCCCACCGTCCAGAACGGCACCGTGAGCGAGATCACCGCCATCCCTGAGGAGGAAAGCGTGGTCACCGCCGCCGTGGCGGACGGGGCGATCACCCTCACCCCGGTGGAGCCTGGCGTCACCACGGTGACGGTAAACGTCACCGTGGAGGAGGCCGAGGAGCCTCTGACCGACACGGTGAGCGTGCGCGTCCTGCCCGCCGAGGTGGGCGTGGTCACCGAGAGCACCACCTATGATTTCCAGAACAAGAACGCGGAGGCCTATTATGCCCAGGGGCTGGAGTGGAATGGCCTGCAGCTGAGCAACGAGCACGGCCCCAACCAGGCGGGTTCCATGATCATCCACCTGCCTGAGGGGAAGATGGCCGACCTGACCATCACCACCTGCGGCTATGGGGACGGCGGCGATGTGACCGCTGGGAACGGGGATACCAACTTCACCGTGACCTCCGCCCAGGCAGAGACCGCGGAAGGTGATAAATATGGCAAGGTCCTCACCGTGGCTGACGCCTACGGGGACGTGACTGTCACCTTCACCAAGGTCTTTGTCCACTCCCTGGAAGTGGGCGCGTTCACCGACGCCCCCACGGTGGACGAGGACTTTGAGGTCCAGGAGTGGGACTTCACCACCCAGGAGAACTATGACGCGGCGAACGGGGCCCTGACCATCACCGGCGGCACCTTCGGCATCAGCGGCGACGGGGCGGCCCACTTTGTCCAGCTGGGCAAGGGCGGCACCATCGCCATCCCGGTGCCCGGCCCCTGCAATATCGTGGTGACCGGTTACTACGCCTACAATCTCCAGATGGACGATGACGTCTTCACCCAGAAGGGGACCAACGGCAACGCCGTGTTCTACTACCAGGGGGAGGAGGGCACCGTTACCCTCACCGCCATCGAGGCCACCAGCTATGTCCAGCACATCAAGCTGGTGGCGGCCACCAAGCCCGCCGCCGACCTGCGCCTGGAAACGGCGGCGGTAGAACTGAAGGTGGACGGCACCAAGGAGGCCAAGGTTCAGGTCTATGCCCGCTCTGTGGAGAGCGTGACAGCTGTGTCCAAGGACGAGCAGGTCGTCACCGCCGCCATTGACGAGGAGAATGTGATCACCATCACCGCGGTAGCCGAGGGCGACACCACGGTGGACGTGACCGCCGACAGCCTGACGGCGGCCATCAAGGTCACCGTTCTGCCCGCGGGCGAGGTGGTCTTCTACGCCAAGGAGGGGCAGTACACCTTTGGCGGCAACGATGACCTGACCGACGCCAAGTACCGCGGCATGACCTTTGAGGGTCTGAACGGCAAGGCCAACAACCACGGCCTGGAGGGTCGGGGCACGGCCAAGATCACCCTGAACCTGGAGCGGAAAGCCAGCGTGGTCTTTACCACCTGCCGCTATGGCGCGGGGGTGGATCTGAAGGTGACCCCCAGCTCCGGTACGGTCACAGACGTCAAGCAGGTGGACGAGGCCGGGGCCCCCGGTCTGCAGATCTCCATCTCCGGCGTGGCGGCGGGCGAGTCCACCTTTACCTTCACCGCCCCCAACACCGACCACTTTGACGGGACCTCCATGGGGGACAAGGACGGCTCCGGCATCTGGATCCCCGCCCTGTTTATCGAGTATGCCGCCCCGGAGCGCACCGATCCCAAGATCGAGATCTGGGACCTGGCCGGCTTGGTGCGGGAAGCGGAGACCGGCGCGAACTACATCAACCACATCACCCCCGCCACCTGGGTGGCCTCCGGGGAGCTGAAGGACGGCGTGTATACCGCGGTGGGCGGCACGGTCTTCGGCGACCTGACCATCGCCCATAACGCCAACGACCGCATTTACTCCACTGTGGACGATGAGGCGTTCAAGGCCATCCTGGGCGGCAACACCGGCGGGAACTACGTCGCGGAGTTCGACGACGGCTACACCTCCGCCGGGGCCATGTACTGCAACGGCTCCGCCAGCGCCACCACCCGGAACCTCACCGTGGCCAACTGCTTCCCCGGCGACAAGTTCATCGCTTACATGGGCAGCGCCCAGAACGCCGATGTGGACTTCAACTTTGAGGGGATCGGCTCCGCCGCCGCCCAGGAGCCCACCGTGGTGACCGCCGAGGTGGGGACCTATCACCGCTATGAATTCGTGGCCAACTACGAGGGCACCTACCGCATCCGGCCCGGTACCGCCGGCAAGGCCGCCTTCCAGCGCCTGGTCCGCATCCCCGGGGTGAAGATCGAGGGGACCGTCACCCTCCCCGAGGGGTTTGACGCTGCCAATTACAGCCTGAAGTTCGTCAACACCGCCACCAAGCAGCTCACCGACGCCACCCTGAACAGCGACGGCACCTACGCGGTGACCCTGGCTGGCGGCTACACCTACAACGCCCGGCTCACCGGGGCTCCCGGCTGGGGCATTGACTCGGCCACCAAGGAGCTGAAGCTGGCCGAGACGGACGGCGTGGGCACCACCCAGGCCAAGACCCATAACCTGACGGTGGAGGCCAAGCCCACCTATCTCTTCTCCGGCTCCATCACCGGCTTCGCCGCGGACTACGACATCTCCAAGCTGGCCATCCTGCTGCGCCCCGACGAGCTTTCCGGCGCGGAGGAGATGGACCTGGAGATCGACAAGACGGCCAAGACCTTCTCCGCCTATCTGGATCCCGAGGCGGTCTATACGCTGGAGATGACCGGGGTCAACGACTACGCCGTCAAGAGCCCTGAGACGGTCACCTCCACCGGGGCTGATGTGACGGAGAACATTGTGGTGGAGGCCAAGGCACTGCACAAGGCCAGCGGCAAGTTCATCGACCTGGAGGGCAACGCCAGCCCCGCCAACGTCACCGCCATCAGCTTCCAGATCCTTGGGGAGGACGGGACGTACACCTATCCGGCCACCGTTGCCGACGGCGGCTACACTGCCCAGCTCCGGGACGGCGACTATGAGGCCAAGGTCACCGTGGACGGCTACTCGGCCATCCACCACGTGGTGGTGAACGGCGCCGACACGGAGAAGGATATGCTCCTGGTCTCTACCGCCGCCAAGCCCGCTGTGGAGTGGGTGGCCGACATCTACGTGGGCTATCCGGACCAGGCCAACAACTACGCCACCATGACCGAGGCGGTGGACGCCGCCTCCCGGATGGGGATCACCGGCGAGGATAAGCGGGTCACCGTCCACATCGCCCCGGGCACCTACCGCGAGCAGCTCCTGATCAAGACCCCCTATCTCACCTTTATCAATGACGAGCCCGACAAGGGCGAGGTGCTGTTGACCTGGTACTACGGCATCGGCTATGTGTATTACAGCTCCGGCAACAGCGATGGCAACTACTACAACATCCAGCGCGCCTATGATAAGTACGAGAAGAAGATCGCCGACCGCTGGGGCACCGCCGTGCGCCTGATGAGCGCGGCCAAGGGCTTCCGGGCGGAGAACATCACCTTCGAGAACTCCTTCAACCGCTATCTCACCGAAGAGGAGATCGCCGACGGCGTGGTGCCCTCCGGCGGCGAGGCCATCAACCTCCAGCGCAACTACGCCCTGGACGTTCAGAGCGGGGCCGCGGTGGAACGGGCCGCCGCCATGTGCGTGGAGGCGGATCAGGCGGAGTTCTACAACTGCAAATTCCTCTCCAGCCAGGATACCCTTTACATCAACGAGGACATCAACCTCCACGCCTACTTTAAGAACTGCCTGGTGGAGGGCCAGACCGACTACATCTTCGGCAGCGGCAACGTGGTCTTTGACGGCTGCGAGCTGCGCTGGAAGGGGTACAGCTCCAACTCCAAGGGCGGCTACCTCACCGCGTTGCGGACCGGCTACGACGACAACGGCAAGACCACCGGCCGGGACTACCTGTTCCGCAACTGTGCCATCACCGCCAATCCCAAGCTCACCGTGACCACCGGGTATTTGGGCCGCAACTGGGGTCCCAACGCCGCGGCCACCTTCCTGAACACCAAGCTGGAGACCTCCAGCCTCATCGACCCCGTCGGCTATGTGCAGATGAGCGGGCCGCTGAGCGGGACCAACTACCGGGAGTTCAACACCACCGCTCTGGACGGCACCGCGGTGGACACCTCCAAGCGGGAGGTGGGTACCATCCTCACAGCCGACCAGGCCGCCGCCATCAAGGTCACCGACTACTTTGACGACTGGACGCCCTACTACTATGTGGCCGAGGCGGAGACCGTGGCCTTCGCCACCGACCCCACCATCACCGACAACGGCGATATCAACACCCCCTATCCCGGTCACACCCTCACCGTCCACTACTCTCTGGGCGAGGCCAACGACGCCAACGACGCCTCCATCATCCAGTGGAGCCGGGTGGCGGACGACGGCACCGAGACGGTGGTGAAGACCTCCGCCGCCACGGTGGATAAGACCTACCAGATCGCCAAGGGCGATATCGGCGCCACCATCAAGGTCACCGTCACCCCCACCACCGTCAGCGGCAAGACCGGCGAGGCCAAGAGCATCACCATGGACAATAAGGTCCGGGACGGCTACGAGGATCCCACCGGCGCCACCGACCCCGAGCTGGGCGACGGCGTGAACATCTTCCTGGCCGGTGACTCCACGGTGTTCGACTATTCCAACGGTCGGGACGAGGGTTCCTGGGGCGAGTTCCTCCAGAATTACTTCAACAAGGATCTGGTCACCGTGGTGGATCACGCCGTGGGCGGCCGCTCCTCCCGCAGCTTCATCAATGAGGGCCGCCTGGACGCCATCGCCAAGGACATCAAGGAGGGCGACTTCCTGCTCATCCAGTTCGGCCACAACGACTGCGCCAACGAAGATGCGTATCGGGTGGAGCGCTACGCCCCCCTGGGTGAGCCGAACGCCAACGGCGTCTACCCCTCCACCCCCGGCGAGAAGGGGAGCGACGGTACGTATACCTGGAACTGCGGCGGCACCTATAAATGGTACCTCCAGCAGTACATCGACGTGGCCCAAAAGGCCGGCGCCACGCCCATCCTGGTGACCCCTGTGGCCCGCCTGAACTACAGCGGCGAGGGTAAGATCACCCCGCACCACGACGCCTCCCTGGTGCCCGGCACCGAGGAGACCACCAAGACGGCCAACTCCAGCAAATCCAACACCTACTGCGACGCGGTCAAGCAGCTGGCCCAGGAGAATGACATCCAGTGCATCGACGGCTTTGAGTTGACCAAGGCGCTCTACGAGGAGGCGTATCAGGCCTGCGTGGAGAGCAACAAGCAGACCTATGGCCGCCAGGTTATGCACTCCGGCGACTCCACCCACTCCAACAAGCTGGGCGGCATGATCCAGGCCGCCGTGATCGCCGGACAGCTCCAGACTATGGATCTGAGCATCTCCAAGACGGTCAAGGCCCCCACGAAGGTCTTGGTCCAGACCTCCAAGGGGATCGAGGTCTGCGCGGTGGACGCGAACGGGATATTCACCGCCAAGGATATCCTCAAGGACTACGCGCAGAGCGCTCCCTATTGGGAGGGCGTGGGCCAGGAGCTGATGGACGCCATCGCCGCCAAGGCCGAGGAGCTGAACCAGGGCGGAAACCAGCCCGGACCTGACCAGCCCGGGGACGAGACGGTGAAGGTCACCGGCGTGACCCTCTCCGGGGCCTCCAGCGTGAAGGTGGGCAGTTCTATCACCCTCACCGCCACGGTGAAGCCGGACGACGCCACCGATAAGAGCGTCACTTGGACCTCCAGCGATACCGACATCCTCACCGTGGAAGACGGCGTGGTCACCGGCGTGAAGGCTGGGAGCGCCACCGTCACCGTCAAGACCACCGACGGCGGCTTCACCGCCGAGAAGGCCATCACCGTCACTGTCTACACCGGTGGTTACAGCAGCGGCAGCCGGGATCGGGATCGGGACCGGGGCGAGAGCACCACTCCTGAGGACGAGACCGGCACCACCACCGCCCCCACCAGCTTCGCCGACGTGCCGACGACCAGTTGGTTCTCCGGCGCGGTGAAGACAGTGACGGAGAAGGGCCTGATGAAGGGCGTGGGCAACGGCGCCTTCGCCCCTCAGCAGAACATGACCCGGGCCATGCTCATGACCGTCCTGGCCCGCCTGGACGAGCAGGACACCGAGGGCGGCGCCACCTGGTACAGCAAGGCGATGGACTGGGCCAAGGCCCAGGGCATCTCCGACGGCACCATGCCGGAGTCCAACATCACCCGGGAGCAGCTGGTGACCATGCTCTACCGCTACGTCAAGTCCCCGGCGGTGGACGCCACTATGGGTATGGCCGGGTTTGCTGACGTGACCAGCATCTCTGACTGGGCCAACGATGCCATGCGCTGGGCGGTGCAGAACGGCATTCTCACTGGTAAGGACGGGGCCCGTCTGGATCCCCAGGGCCTCGCCACCCGGGCGGAGGTCGCCACCATCCTGGCACGGTTCATCGAGAAGATCTGAGCGCGGGAAAGCCAGTCCATCCGCGCGGCTGACCCCGTGCCGCCATTGATTTTGCAGCCGAGACCCATTTCTTCCCTCTTAGATCAGCCCCATGCCGCAAGGCATGGGGCTGATCGCCCTTTTCCAAGAAGGAAGTCAACCGACGCCCTTTTTGAAAACACCAGCAGTAAGAACGCCGGGCGGGAGGGGGTGGCCTCTCGCCCGGCGGTTATGCTGGTTTTGCTCTACATGATCTGCTCCATGAAATGCCCCATCTTTTCCGCGGCGCTGTCCTGCATTTGTCGGGTGGCATGGGTATAGGTGCGGAGCGGAGCCGCCTCTACACCTGCTCTGTCTGCGGGGCGACTAAGAGTGAACCTATTTCCAAGCTGAACACCTTCCAAATCTCCGGCGCCGTCATCGACCAGGCCGGAATTCCCTGATCTGGGTGGCCGTCCGGCTCACCCGGGGAGTGACACGGTGGCTGAGATGGTTACCGCCGCTCAGGGCTGGGATATCTCTGTGGGAGAGAACATCAATATCCTGAGCTACCAGGACTTTGACCAGATCGGGGACTGGGCCACCCCTGGCCTTCAGTTGGCCGCCGGGAGCGGCGTACTCCGGGACACCGGCTCCGATGCCACCCTGTTCCCCAAGGCCGCCACCATCCGAGCCGAGCTTGCCACCGTCCTGATGCGCTATTGCGAGTCGGCAACGGGTGAAGGGACGAGCGAAGAAAAATAACCAACCTTGAAGCGTAGGGCCGGAGGGCCCCGCGCTTTGTATATCCGCACGTTTCATACTGTATGACCTCTCCTCCTCACGATCCCAAGTCATCTCGACCGCAGAGCGGTCTTGCTATGGCTTTTCAGGTTTGCTAAGAGAAGAGACAACACCTTATGGTAGGACAGCGGCGATAACCGTCTGTGACAAAGGGACGGCCATAGTAGCCGTCCCTTCTTCTGTGCCCTGTCACATTTTCTGCTCATTATGGTATGAAATTAAGAAAAGCTGAAAATATTTAGCCCTTGTCTGTGTTATAAAGGTTGAGAAAATCTCACCTATTCAGCCGAGGGCAGGGATGTTACAATGGGGCTGTATTTCAGGGCGGAGTATGAAAGGGCGGAGTATAGAAGGGAGGACGGTGAGCAAGTAGGGGCGTAGCACGCCCCCACGCACCGGCCAGAAACGACCTGGAAACATCAAATTTGGACGAGGAAGACCGCAAGTGACCCAAAGGGGGAACTGCGGTCTTTTTTTGTCCCCAAAAACGAAAGGAGCAGAACATCATGAGTGAGCAGCAGAACCACTTTGAGAACATCCCGACAGGGGATCTGGACATCGCCTCCATTTTTGGTGCCGATGCCCAGACCAGCGACACCGATCCCTTTGCGGCTACTCCGGCCCCCGCGCCCGAAGTGGAGCAGCCTCAGCCCCCCGCGCCTGCGGCGGAGTCTGAACAGCCCGCTACCCAGCCGACCGCAGAGGCCCCGGCCGCGGATGATCCCCTCGGCGCCGCCTTTGCTCAGAAGCAGGCAGAGGCCGATAAAGCCGCCGCCCAATCCCTCTTTGAGAAGCCCCCGGTGTTTGCCTACGGCAGCGCCAAGGACCCCATCGCCGACCCGGCTATGACCTTTGAGGAGCTGCGGATCGCCAAGTCCGCCGACTTCCCGGAGTTGGGCGAGGGCAAACGGGTGTCCTGGAGCGTGGAGTACGGCAAGGTCACCAAGACCATCACCGACCCCAAGGGTAAGACCATCAAGAGCGTCAAAGAGGAGATCGAGCGGTCCAAGGAGTTCCTGGACGGCCTGAAAAGAGCCAAGGACAAGAACCCCGACTGCCTGGTTAAGCCCCGCGTCACCGCCCAGAGTAAGGGCATTGCGGACTACAAGGGCGTTTTTTCCTCGGTGGAGGAGGCCAGGGAGTCCAACAAGACCATCTGCCTGATCCCCGCCACCGACGGCAAGGTGTACGAGATGCGCAAGACCGATATGGGCGAGTTCATCGCCCCCAAAGACAAAGTTGTGGACTTTCAGGAGGTGAGGGCCGGGTTTACCCCGGCCCTGCCTCTGGTCCCGCAAAGCCTGCTCCAGCAGATCATCTCCTTCTTCCGCTGCTTCATGGAGGAGAACCACGAGTTCGAGGCGCTGGCCCACATTCTCTGGGACAGGGAGCAGGAGACGTTTACCGTCTACATCCCGCCCCAGCAGGTGTCCAAAGCCAGGGTGGAGGCCGATCTTCCTCGGAACCGTTTTTCCGAGGAGCGATACCTCCACTACGCCGACATCCACAGCCACAACAGCATGGCCGCCAAGTTCTCTCCCATTGACGATGGGGACGAGCGGGCCACGCGGATCTATGCGGTGGTGGGTCGGCTGGACAAGTTCTATCCTGACCTCACCGTGCGGATGTCCTGCGGCGGCACCTTCCAGGAGCTAGACCCTGGCCTCATCTTTGAGGGTGTAGGCGAGGAGTTCCCCCGGGAGTGGCGGGAGCATGTAACTACGCCCCAAAGCCCGCGCGTCTCCGCCGGGGCCCATCGGTCGGGCCTCTACTATGCATTGGGAAAGGAGTTCTTCACTCCGGGTGAGGATCTATGAAGTTCTCCAAGACCCGGCCTGTCAAGGTGGTCATGTTGGGCGCCGGCGGAACAGGAGGGCATATCGCCCCCCATCTCTACCGTCTGCTCTACGCCTTAGACCGCCCGGCGCGGTTCATCGTCTGTGACGGCGATGTGGTGGAGGAGAAAAACCTGGTGCGCCAGAACTTCATCCCCGCCGACCTGGGCGAAAACAAGGCGAAGGTACTGGCGGAGCGGTACTCCACTGTGTTTGGGATGGAAACCGAGTACGTCCCCGGCTTTGTGGAGACCGAGGAGCAGCTCAAAGAACTGCTCACGCCGGAATACTTCCTGATGCGCCTACCTGGATACCGTGTCCCGAAGCAAGTGGAAGAGCTGGTCATCCTCATCGGCGCGGTGGACAATAATAAGTCCCGCCAGCTGTGCCATCGAGTATTCCAGCAGGCTGAAGAACTCATCTATATCGACTCAGGCAATGGGGAGTATACCGGGCAGGTGGTCTGCGGTGTGCGTAGGGCTTTTAAGACCTATTACCCGCCCATTGGCACGGTTTACCCGGATGTGCTGGAGGACACCGATAAATTCCCCACCGAGCTGAGCTGTGCCGAGGCATCCGCTTCCGCCCCTCAGAGCATGGCCGCCAACATCACAGCGGCTACTGCGGTGGTGGATGTGATTTACAACATCCTGGCCCTGGGTGACAGCACCGTGCGGCAGGCGACTTTCTCTACCCGGATGGTCAATGTGCGCCCGGAACTCCAGGAAAAGAAACGGAGAAAAGCGGCATGAAAGCAAGCGTAGACGCAAAAACATTTTCTGTGGCGTTGGATAAGGCCGGCGCCATTCTGAAGCGCGCCATGGTTCCTGTTCTGGAAACTGTAAGTCTCAGGTTCGGAGACGGGAAGTGCGTAATGACAGCCACCGGCCTGGGCTCCTGGGTCTCGGTGGAGATCCCCGCCCAAGGAGATTCTTTCGGGTGTGCCTTCCTCCGCAATAAGGAGGCCGCAAAAGCCTGTCGCTTCTTCGAGGGAGAGCTATCCGTGGAAATCGTGGACAGCGAGGACGGACGGCATAAGCAGCGCCGGATCCTTCTCTCCTGCGGTTCCCGCACGGCGGAATTTGAAGGCTTGCCGCCAGACGAAGATCTGCTCGCGCTCCCTGCCGATGAGGTCAAGGCGTCATTTTTGGTAAACGCTGCGGCCCTATTGAAGCGGGTGGACCGGGTGAAATACGCGGCCATGAAGCGCGCCGATCCCAGCAGGCCCGATCTCGCTTGCGTGCAGTTTGAGAAAAATGTGGTCCTTGCCCTGGACGGCCAGCGAGCGGCCTATGATATCGACCCATCGCTGACGTTTCCCCGGTCGTTCCTCATTGCGGCCGACGCTCTGACCCACCTGAAGCTCTTTGGTGACAGTACGGTACAGGCTCACGTTGGTGTGCGGTTCACCCGATTTTTCGGTGAGAGCATATCCCTCTGCTGTGGCAATGAGGGCTTGGAGGCATTCCGACTGGATCAGGCCATCCCCAAGGACTTCCGGGAGGAGATCTACATCCGCCCAAAGGAGTTCCTGCGGGAGCTGGACTACCTGAAAAGTCTGCTGCGATCCAAGGAGAAGCCATTCATTCGCTTTCACAGCGGTGAACTGTCTCTGGAGGCCGTATCCCGCCAGGGGCAAACGAGCATTCCCATTGAGGGCAAGAGCACCATCGAATTTGGCTTTGATCTCAACTACATGACCGAGGCTCTGAAACGGTTTGAAGGTGAGGCGCACGTTAAACTCAAAGTGGCAAGCCAGTCCTCTCCGCTCATTTTGGAGGCGGAGGGTAGGAACGATCACGCCTTGGTGCTGCCCGTGCGTCTGAGGCTAGACCGGGCAGCGGCCTGAAATATCAATTTGTAAAGGAGAATTACTATGATTAGCTCCGATTAGGAAAGCTGCAAATACAAGGGTTTCCGGGCCCTGACAAACCGGAAAATAAAAAATTAGCCTATCACATTACGCAAAAGGCCGCCGCAGGGGTTCCTGCTGGCGGCTTTTTTGCGTGAAAAGGCTGAAAGGAGGAAGAAAATTTTAACCAAACTTTTCAAGCCAATTTTGTGCAAACCGATGAATTTTGGGAGGTGACTAAAAATTTTTGCCCCGTTAGATACCGCTTCACCGGGGCCGCAAGAAACGCGCTCACAGCAACCAAAAAATTTTTTGAAGGAGGATCGTAAATGGCAGAAGAAAAACTGAATACCGGCCAGGGTGAGCAGATCACGATGGAAGAAAGTGTTACCCCCGCTGAACCCGGCCCGGACAAAGACGCTCCCGCCGCGCCGGAGCAGGACGGCCCCGCCCAGCCGGAGGCTGGCGACGTGGTGGTGGATGCGGCCAAGATCGACGAGCTCATGGCGGAACAGCGGGCGGCGGAACGCGCCAAGATCGACGAGGCCGAGGCAGCCGTTCCCGGCGAGGGTGCCAGAGAGCCGGAAGTTCCCGCCCCCGGTACGGAGGAAAAAGCGCCGGAGGCCGCCACCCCGGAGGCGGACACCCGCCCGGAAAGCGAAAAGGCCCCGTGGGAGCGCCCGCTGGCCGATCTGGAGGCGGAGCAGAAGGCGGCCCGCCGTGGCCGTCCCCCCAAGAGCAAGGAGGGGCCGGAGGCCGGTAAGGGGGACAAGGCCAGGAAGGGCCGCCCGGCCAAGGATAAGACCACCCCGGCCAAGGGCAAGGCACCGCGAGACAAAGTGTCCCAAAGTAAGGCGGGCAAGACGGCCCCGGAGCAGCCCGCC
>CANQMK010000008.1 GCA_947624895.1 uncultured Oscillospiraceae bacterium
TTCCTCCGTAAAAAGGCCGCGGGCGATATGCGCTATGCATACCGCCCGCGGTTTTTTTGTGTCGATCACTCCTCAGCTATAAGTGCAGGGAAATTTGCAGTATTTCGGGCGATATTTTGGTCTATTTTTTAGACCTTTTTTCTCCGCGTTCTCCACCTTCCACGCCGCAGATCAATTTCGTAATGCCACGAAAATGCCACGGCCGGGACGGCACGGGGACCGGGGAGAAAAATAGGCTCATGCTCGACATGAGCCTATTTTTACATATCCGGCAGATTTTGTCAACCGGGAGGGGGACGCGCTGCCAGCTTTTCCGCCTGGAGGTGGACGACGTAGTGCAGCTCGTCTTGTAGCTCGCTGATGCGCTCCTGGATGCCTTCGATCACCCATGAGAGCTGGGCGGGGTCGTAGGTATCGTAATCAGGTTCCGGGGCCTGGGCCGGCTCCTGGACCGCCTGGCGGCCCAGGACGAAGGCAAAGACCAGCAGTAGGACCAGGGCGGCCAGCTTGGCCGCCGTCACTCCGCCACGCCTCATTCGATGGCCGCCCAGGTCTTGGGCCCGCACTCGCCGTCCTGCTCGCTCTCGGTCGTCGGCCAGACGGACATCTGGAACTGCTTTACAGCGGCCTCGGTGTCCTTGCCATATACGCCGTCCACTTCGATGGCGAAGCCGCGCTTATTCAAGAGCTCCTGCAGGTAGGCCACTTCGGCGCCCTTGCTCTTGAGCTTCCGGCTCAACAGCTTATGCGCCGGCCGGGAGTAGCCGAAGGCTTTGGCCCAGGTGTAGGGGTCCGCTATGCCGGTGGGGTTTAGGCCCAGGGCCTCTTGCAGTTTGGCGGTCGCCTTGCGGGTGTTCTCCCCGAAGTTGCCGTCCAGGCCCACCGGGTCATAGCCCAGGCAGTAGAGGACGCCTTGCCATACCTTCGCGTCGGTGTTGTTGTCGCCCTTCTGGACCTTGCGGGTGTAGTAGTAGGTCTCCGGGCCCCAGCCGCCGTCCACGCTGATCTTGACCTTGAAGGTGTCTTTGAGATACTGCTGGTGCTTGCGGATGGCCGCCTTCTTGGTGTTGGGACCGTACTGGCCGTCAGCGTCGGTCCCGAGCCAGGACTGGAACTGCTCCACGTAGTTGACAGCTCCGCCGCCGGAGGTGCCGGCGCCGTCCAGGTTGAGGGTCACGTAGCCGTAGATGTAGGCGTCGGTCAGGGCATAGCTCCGGGTCCGCGCCATGTTGCTGGTGTTGCCCTCGTAGGTATAGACGTAATTGGCGTCCACGGCGTAGACTAGGCCGGTATGGTCCCGGCTCGTGCCGTTGTCGCTGAACACGATAACGTCGCCCACCCGGGGCTTGTAGGCCGCCCCAGGCTTTCCCATTTTGGTCCGCTGGTAGTGGGAGTAGTGGGACGCCCCGTGGGCCAGGCCGGCGTCGAAAAGCTGATTGCAGGCCGTGTAGGGGTACACGCCCCACATGGCCGCCTTCGCCTTGGCCTTGTCCCCGCCGCAGGCTTCCAGGACGGCATTGGTCACGTACTCCGCGCACCAGGGGGCCGGGGTCAGCCCGCAGATCACGCCGAAGTAGGTGTAATTGGCGGACCCCTTATTCTTGGCGAAGTCGGAGACAGAACGGCTCAAGTTCTTATTGCTGGCCTTCTCGAAGTAGCCGCCGTTGTCGATGAAATAGGCGGCTGCGGTTATTACTCCTTGAACGGTTGCCATAGCTCTTTCCTCCTAAAAAAAGAGTGCCCGCGTGGGCACGTGGTCCACGCGGGCGGGGATGCTGATTAGTTGCTGGAGAGCTGCTTGCCGATCTGATGGATTCCGACGGCCGCCAGGCCGGACAGGACGCCCACCCCGATGGCGGTGATCACGTCGCCCGCGGGGAAGTTCGGCATGAGTTTCAAGCCCAGGGCGCCGATGACGCCTCCTGCTGCCCCCACAATGATGGGGACCCATTTATCATCCAGGGGGCTCGCTTTGACGGCCATGCCGATCAGGAAACAAATAATAGTGATCGCCGCGCAGGTTCCGACGTCGCCCGGGTCAAGGGCAGGGGTATCACCGCCGGAGGGTTCAGGAACCGGGCTTGCCTGCGGCTCCGCCGTCGGTTCGGCGGTGGCGACAGGCGCCTCGGTGGCCTCCACGGGCGCCTCGGTCGCCTCGGCGGCAAAGGCGGGGATGCCCAGGGTCAGGCACAGGCACAGGGCCAGGGCCAGGGTGCAGAGGGTGAAGATGGTCTTTTTCATGGTGGGTACTTCCTTTCAAAAAAATATTGGTCACGGCGCGTCATCCGCGTCGGTGTCCCCATGGGGTTTGGCCTTCGACGTCAGGGTGTCGATGGCTTTTGAGAGCGCCGCCGGAAGGGGTATTCCCATCAGGCCCGCGTTCTCGATGATGGATATGGTCTCATTGGTGACGAAGCCGATCACTACGCTGTCCCGGATGTAGTTGGTCCCTGCCAGCATATCCAGGCGGCAGGCGATCAGGACGATCAGCAGGGTCATACCTTTACGGCACAGACCCTTCCACCCGGCCCGGCTTTCCAGGGCCCCGTTCTCGCTTTTCTTGCTCTTGTGGAACACGCCGGCCACGATCAGCCCGGAGGCGTAGTCAATCGACATACAGATCACCAGCGTTGTCATGGCTGCATCCCAGCCCCCAAAAAGGGAAGCTATGGCGCCGCCGATCACCCCGGCGGCCGTGCAGATTGCAGTTTTCATTTCCTGCCCTCCTCATGCTGATAGAGATGCCCCGGGCCGCTCGTCTGCGGCCCGGGGCATACACTGGCGTTGTCGGGGAGTTCGTCAGTCCCCAGGAAAGCTCTGTACCGGGCGTCCGCCGCCGCGATCTCGTCGGTCATGTAGGTGTCCCCTACTTCCGCAAGATGGGACGACAGCGCCCAGACTATGCGGGATAGCTCCTCACAGATGGAGCATAGCCCTTCGATCATTTGCAGGTTTGACACGCACTACCTCCCGGCGGGTACAGCGCCTATAAGGGCCGCGATCTGCGCCAGGTGCTCCACCGGGGCGCAGTAGAAGGAATGGTCCCACAGCCAGTAGTCCTTGAAGTCCGGCCGCCGGTAGCGGGCGCACAGGGGGAGGTTCCATATCTTGTCCCACCGGGCCTGCCATTGGTCGTCGCGCTTCTGGAGCTTGGAGAGGATGGCGTCGATATAGGCGCCTCGCTCCCGGCCGCGGCCGTCCTCGTCGGAGCAGCAGAACGCCTCCCCGTTCTCACTGTCGGGGGCGCACAGGGGCTTGTCCGGGGCCAGGGTCAGAAAGCCGTCCCGGACCTCCAGCGGCGTCCCATAGGGGATATTTACCCGGCCGCAGATTGCCTCGAATCGTGCCCGCTTCCGGGTGATGTAGTGCAGGTGCTCCATGGCTTACTCCTCCGTCACATCATCCCAGCCGTAAACGCCGGGCTCCCACACGTTGGCGTCAACGGTGCTCTGCCAGTGCTTCCCGCCGTGGCTCACCTTGTCGCCCTTGCTGTAGGCGTCATGGGCGCCCACCGGCTGGGACCACTCCGGCCACTCCTCGGCCGGGTCCGCGGTGACGCTCCAAAGGCTCCCAGCGGTATCAGGGGTCCAATCCGCCTGGGATTTGTGGTCCTGCACGCACTTGTACAGCTTCCCGCCATACCGCCTGATCTGGCCGGTCTTGTAGTCCACAGGATAGGCCCACTCTGCGAACAGCTCGGCGTGCTCGGCGGCGGTCACGGCGTCGATGCTTCCGGCCTCCGCCAGGGTAACGAACATGATGCCGCCGGTGCCGGTGGTCTTGACGATCTCCGCGCCGGCGTCCGTGCCCTCCAGCAGCACGTCCTCCACGCCCTCCATGGCTTCCCGGCCTACCAGGTGGTAGGGGACGCCTTCAAAAGCAATGCCCTGCGCCTCGGGCGCAGGGCAAAGAACGAAACAACCGTTATCTGCTGCTTTGATGTAGGTGGGGCTCTCGGTCATCCCAAGGCTCACGCCGTCTTTGATAATCCTGAACATGGTGTACCTCCAAAAATAGCATGATGCAGCCGCCGAAGCCGAAGCAGGCGGCCATGGTCATTGAAGTTTTTGTAGTATGCCTCCTGACTGTTCATGAACTCGTCGATGCCCTCCAGGGACCGCCGGCCGGCGTCTACCTCCCGCCGGAACATCTTTAGCTTCCGCCTGGCCCGCTTCACGCCGTCCCGGCTGCCGTTGACCTTGACGGCCCCGGTCTCCGTGAGGGTGAAACGTGCCTTGCAGAATCGGAAGGGCTTTGTCAGGGGAATGATCTTGCACTTGCGCTTGTTGACCCGGATGCCCAGGGCCTCGAAGCGGCGCACCATTTCCCGGACCACCTCTTTCAGCTGCTCGATGTCCGGCATGATGATGTAGTAGTCGTCCATGTAGTGGCCCGCACAGTGGGCTCCGACCTGGCATTTGAGCCAGTTGTCCACGGATGAAGGGAGGCTTACCATTTCCTGCTGGCTGGGCTCCAGGCCCAGGGGCATACCGCGGCCCGGCGCCGTGGCCGGGGCCTGCGCCACAATTTGGTCCGCGATCTCTCGCAGATCATTGTTGAGGATGTACCGCTCGTGGCGCTGGTAAATGAGCAAGCGGGGCGCCCCAGGGAAAAACTGCTTTAGGTCCACAATGGCAACTCCACCTTCGCGCCCATACCGGCGGTAATGCCAGCGAAGCTGCTGCTTCAGCCGCCGGTATTGGTAGTGAAGGCCCATCCCTTTCCGGCTCGCCCCGTTGTCGTGTATCATGGCGGGGGTGTAGAGGGGTATCAGGATTTCGTTGCAGGCGGTCTTGTGGACCTGGCGATCAGTGATATGTGGGGCGTCGATGGGCCTGATCTTCCCGCGCTCCCGGATGGTGAAGTGTACGCACCGGCGAAAACGGTATCGCCGGCGAAGGACCTTCCGGCGACGAACAGCCGTCCCGGAGAAAAGGTGCAGCTCATAGTTTTGGGTGCTCTGCTTCCAGCGGACGCCGTTGCAGCACTTTTTCCCATAGTAGAACATCTTTCGATAGCTGAAAACGTCCTCCAGGGACCCCAGCGCGTCACAGCGAGCTTGCCGCCTTTGCAGGCGGCGGGCTCTCCGGCGCTGGTATCGTGCTTCCCGGCGCTCCTCGCTCGTCATGCTTTGCCTCCCCAAAAAGGTTATTCGCCCGCCGTACAGCCGTCTTGTAGGGTGCCGTCTAGGCTGCGTTGCTCCGACACATGAAACGAGGGCAGGCACAGGCCCCCGCCATGCAAGCAGCGTCCGTGTAGGAGCATCAGTGGGCAGTTTCGGGCATTCGCCCCGGAAGTATCTCTCCTTTTGCAAGGGTCGTCTTTCACCTTTCGGCTACTCCCTTTGACCCAGCGTACAAAATCCGGCCAGCAGCGCATTGGAGTAGTTCGCATTGTTGTTGTTGGCGGACCCGTCCGTGTTGACATTGCAGAAGTTATTACTGTTGTTGTAATTAGGGGAACGACACCACGCCCAGGCGGCGCAAGCCGCCCACCACGGCCAGGCGTTTACAGAGATACACCGTTTTTGAGCTTACATCTTTTTCCCAGTGACTTTTTCGAGCTGTCCCCGCAGCAGGTCCTTCTCCCGGTCGATCAGCTCACCGAGGGTCTGCGCCATTTTGTCGATCTTCGTAATGGCCTCTTTACCGTCTACCGTCTTTCCCTTGCTCGTCGTGAAGGCGCCCTCGGGGTTCTGATTGATGATGGTATAACAGTGGGTGAGGCGGACATCCAAAGCGCTGAGGGATGCGTTGGCGCTCAAAAGATAATCCCGTCGCTTGGCTCGGGTCATATCGTCTTTGGGGAAAGTGGCGTTTGCCTTCTCCGCATAGTCCATGACCTCCCCAGCCAGGTCAGCCGTCGGCTCCGCTATGAGGCGGGAATACCGGGCAGACAGCCGGGTCAGGAAGGCGATGGTCTGGACGTAGATTTCATTGGCGACGTTCACAAACTCCCCGCCGCTGATGGTGCGCTTGGATTTGAGGACCGACATGGCATAGGCTCCCTTCGGGGTGATGATGTGAGTATAGCACAAAAGGGGCAAATTTTGAAATATATAAAACCGCCGGCGCACAGCGCCGGCGGTTTTTCCCGGGTCGTGACCGCCCCGCTTCCCGGAGGGACGCCCGCTTCCGCGGGCTGGATTTAGATGGATAGCTTTGCAGGATTAGGCTGCAAAGCCGGCCAGCAGCGCAGCGGAGTAGGACGCATAGTAGTTGGTGGCGGACCCGTCCGTGCCGACATAGCAGAAGTAATAACTGTGGCTGTAATAAGGGGAACGACACCACGCCCAGGCGGCGGTAGTGGTCGCGTTGTGCTTGTTGATCACCTTGGGGTTGCCGGCCTTGAAGTAGTCATACCATGCCTGCTGGGCCTGCTCGTTCTGGTTGGCGTAGGACCGGGCGCCCTGAATTTCAAACTCCGACAGCAGCCACAGGTAGTCCGTGGTGGCCGTCACGGCCGCAGGAGTGTTGCTAGCGTTGCCGGTGTTGTCCGTGTACTTGGTGACGGACTTCATCACGGCCCGCAAGTCCTCCGGGAGGGCCGCCATAAGGGTGTTTGCCGTGGGCTTTGTGGGGGCCACGCCAGAGCCCAGGATGGTGTTCCTCATGTGGGAATTGCTCCAGCCGCCGGCGTTGGTGTCGCTGGTGTTCATGGTGAAGGCGCCAGCGTCGGAGGTGTAGGAGTTGTAGTTGCCGTCGCAGAGGCCCACGAGCTTATCGGCGATCTTGCCGATGGCGAAGTGGATGCGGTTATTGCCCTCCTTGGCGGCATTGTGGTTGATGCCCAGGATGAAGGCGTCGATGGAGAGGCTGGTCAACTGCAAGTTGCCCACCTTGCCGTTCAGCACGATGGTCTTTTTGTCGCCGGCCTTCCAGTAGTTCCCGGCCTGGCCCGCGTCGGAGATCGTCTTGATGGTGGCCCAGGTGTTCTCGTTCAGGGTCTTGGACGCCATGGCAACCTCCACCTCGCACTTGACCGCTGCCGGGGCCAGGTGGTTCGTGCCGGCGGCCACGCTGACGGTGATGGTGGCGTGGCCGGTGGCCAGAGCCGTCACTGTGACGGTCTCGCCCTCCAGCTTCACGGAGGCGACGCCCTGGGCACCGGAGACAGCAGAGATCGCGCCGTTGCCCGCCCGGGTCACCTTGATGGTGCCGGTCTTATTGGAGGCCCCCAGGTTCATGGTCATGGGGTTAATGGACAGGCTGCCCGGGGCCTTGCTGATAATCCACTGGACGGTCTTTTCCGTGGTCCCGCCGTCGTTCCATGCGTAGTTTGCCGTCGGCGTGAAGGTGGCCTGGTAGGTGTTGGCGTTCACGCCGTCCTTGGCCCCGCCGATGGTCAGCTGCTCCGCGTTGTAGTTTTTCCACTTGGGGGAGATCGTTTCGCCGGTATAGATCAGGGTCCCGTCCTGGGAGGGCTCCGCGGTCAGGCGCTGACGGTAGATCGTCCAGTTGACAGTCCGCTGGGTGAAGGTCCCGTCCGGCCACTTGTAATTGTCTTTGGGAGTGAAGGTGGCCTGATAGGTGTTGGCGTCCCGGCCGGTGGTCACCCCATCCATGTCGCATTTATCCGGGTCGTAGTTGGACCAGGTGGGTCCCTGATCTGTCCCGGAGTAGGTCGGGGCATTCGACTGGACTGGCACCTCGATAATGGCCCGGTCGATGATCCACTGGACGGTCTTGGGGTCCTTGCCTCCGCCTTCCCATTCGTATTGGCCCTTCGGGGTGAAGGTCGCGTCGTAGGTCCCGGCGTCCTTGGCCCGGGTGGTCCCCCCGATCTCTAACTGATCGCTGGAATAGTTGTTCCAGTAGGGTCCCTGCTCCTCGCCGTTGTAGGTCAGGGTGCCGGCCTGGGAGGGGATGGTGGAGATCGTGTTGACCACCGTATTGATGGTTTTAAGGGCGCTCGCGGCGTCCTCCTGCGCCTTTTTTACGTCGTCCAGCAGGACCTTCGCGGGGTATTTCTTCATGTGCTTGTCCTTGCCGTCGATGACCGGGAAGTAGTCATCTTCGGCGGGGCGGGCCTTCACGTCCGCTGAATCCTCGATGTTGCCCAGGCGGGTGACGGGCAGGTCGATGGTGTCCTCGCCTGCCTCCGTTTTACCTGCCAGGTAAACGTCCCTTTCGATTTTGGGGTCTGCCATAGGGTTCTCCTTTCGTATCAGATAGAATAGGGCCCGCGGGGGATGTCCTGCGGGCGCCGGGGTCGCTTATTTGGTCTTGGTGCTGCTGACCTTCTTGGCCTTCCGGGTGGTCTTGGTGGAGGCGGTGGGGACCGCTGCCACCGGGACAGCATTCAGGGCCGCTATCGCCGCGGCCTCATAGCTGGGGGCGTCCTCGCTGCGGGGCCGGGAAGCTATGACGTGCCGGGCCGCGTCGTGGGCGGTCAGGTCCTCGTTGTGTTCCTCGATCATCTGGCGGACCTGGGCGGCGCTGACCATGGCCTCGGGGTCGATGGTAGCGGTCACCTTTTCCACCGCGCCTACGGCAGCTATGATGTCGAAGGTCGCCAGCTTTCCCACGATGGCGCTGGAGGGCCTTATCCACTCGGGCTCGTTTTCCAGGACCATGTAGGTGTAGGGCACCTCGCCCTCGTCCGGGTCCTGGGCGTACAGCATGATGCCGGTGCAGTAGAAGCCCTCGGACACGTCGGCGCTGTTCACCTGGATAGTGACCTGGCACTCGCCGTCCACCGGGACGGTGATGGCGGTGATCTTCGCGTCCATGACGTACTCCGCAGGTTCCGTCATGGTCCGGGGCGTCTGCTCCTCGGGGATGGTGCCCTTGCCCAGGGCGGCCCGGATGTAGTTCATCGTGCCGCGCCCGGCCAGCACCTTCGCTATGAGGGCGACGCCGGTTTCAGTGTCATAACAGCCGTCTTGATACTTTGCCATAGGTTATCCTCCTTCGATCACTCTTTTGGCTGATACGCGGGTGAAGTAGTACATACCGCCGGCGGATTGCTGCGTCCCCCGGATGGTAACTTCATTGTCGGGCATGGCGCCCCGGTCCTCCGTGCCCACGTAGCCCCCCAGGCTGATGATCACCGGGAGCTCGTGGCTGCGGTAGGTCCGCAGATAGAGCCGCAGGCCCACGCCCGCCACCATCGTCCGCTTGATGGCGTTGGCGATCTGCTCGATGATGGCGACGCGCTCCTCGTCGAGAAGGCTTTGGTCCACGTAGATCGCCTTCTTGGCCGGGAACACGTCCAGCAGCAGCACGTCGGAGAGCTGCACGCCCAGCAGCTCCGCCGCGGTGTTGAGGACCGTTTCATCGTCACCGCCGGATAGCTGGGCGATCATCTTGACCCTGATAAAGATGCGGTACACGGCGTCACTGGCGCCGCCGCGCTCCACGCCGAAGTTGGCGCCATAGCGGTCCAGGACCCGGCCCTCGGCGTAGTCAAGATCATCCCACAGCTTCACGAGCTGGGCGTTCTCGTGGACATCCTCCATGCCGTCGGCCAGCAGCTTGAACAGGCGGCCGATGTTCGTTTCTGCGGGCCGGTCCTTGCGGGCGTTGAACAGGTCCCGCCGGTTGTAGGCGCTGGTAAGCATATCCAGCATGGAGGCCCAAAAGCCGTATTTACTCACCGAAGCTCACCTGCCGTTCAGAGGTGACGACCTTGCTGCGGCTCGTTACCTCGATGTTCTCCTGCTTGAGGTCGTCCGGGTCCGTGCCGATGAAGATGTCGAAGTCCAGGACCCCGGGGACGGTATAGAGGACCGCCGGGAGCTGCTGGTGGTACAGCGTTTCGCCCACGCCCACGCCGCCGTCCTCCTGGCTGCCGATGTAGGCGACGACGGCCGCCTTGATCAGGTCCCGGCCGTTCATGGGGAAGGCGCCGTCGGTAACAAGGTTGTCGATGCGGACATAGACCTGGACCGCCTGGGGCCGGTTGAAGCGGATGTTTTTGGTGTTCCCGCTGCCGGTCATCACCGGGACGTTGACCTCGCCGAAGGTCTGGATGCCGGCGCCCAGCTTGGCATAGATCACGTTGGCAATATCGCTGTCCAGCCCGCCATAGGCCACGGCCTCGATGCTATGAGGCGGGAGGCCGAACTCGTCCACCTCGTCGGTGTCGTTTTCAAAGACCTTCGCCTCCAGGATTCCCGGAACGTCCTGCAGCAGGGCGCCCCGGATGGCGTCCGCGTTGACGCCCCCGGCCTTATCTACAGAGGCGTAATAGCGGTCCCGGAACTCCTCGTCGGTCTCGCGCTCCCGGCCGCCAGTGAAGGCTTTCTCGTTGGTCACGCTGGTAATGCCCGCCACGGCGCCGGGGTTGGTGATCGTGGTCACGGTGCCCTCTGGCACGTTGCCGTCCGGGCCGGTCTCGGTGCAGCGGACCGGGACCAGGGCGGTGCCGTCCCCGCCGATGGTCGTGTCCTCCACGGCGAAGAATTGGACGCCGGCGGCGGTCTCTGCCAGCCAGCCCTCCGGGATGACCGTGCCCTCCGGCCCGGTCACCTTGAGGTAGCCGGTGGCCTTTTGGGCCGGGAGGATTCGCAGGCCGATGGCCCGCCCCAGGTTCAGCAGGGACGCGCCCACGGCCGTGTCCACGAAGCGGCTGTTATACACGTCCTCCAGGATGGAAAACAGGATGTTCAGCATCCAGGCGAAGATGCGAAGGAACAGCCCCAGGGGGCTACGCACGGACAGATTTACCGTGGACCCGAACAGCTCCCGCGCCTTGTACTCCAGCGCGTCCAGCAGCTCGGTATATATGGGCCGTCTAAAGCCCAAGCTCGTCAGGCCCCACCCGTAATCAGACATCGGTATTTACCTCCACTCTGACGGTCGAACCGTCATATAATTTGCCGGAGAAATCGGCGGCCAGCGTGCGGCCCTCGGTCTGGACGTCCAGCTTCTCGATCTCCTGGACGTAGGGCTCTTGGAAGATGGAGCGACGGAGAACGTCGTCGGCCTCGTCCACCGCCCGGTTGGGGTGGAGCCCTGCGACACGCTCCCACTCGGTCCCGTGGGCCGGGACCAGATCAAACTCGCCCTTCCAGGCCAGTAGGTTGTTGCGGATGTTCTGCGCTATGGCCTCGCCGTCCTCCAGCGTTTCCATGATGCCGTCGTCATCGAAACAGAGGTCGCGGGTCCTAGCGTCGATCTTCAAAACGGTTATGTCTGCCATGGCCCCCTCCTTTAGTGCGGCCCGGAGGTCTCCCCGTCCGGGGCGGTATGCGTATGCCCGGAGAGGCTGACGCCTCCGGCGGTGACATCCCCAGTGACGGTCAAAGAGCCGTTGACGGTGATGCCTGATTTTGATATGGCGATATAGGCGCCCCCCTCGGCCCCCAGGACCATGGCGTCCTTGGGGAAGCCCTGGACGGGCTTGCTGGCCGGGGCGAAGGCGCCGATGAAGATCGCGTCCTCTTGGCTATGGTTCCGCTCGGTGTTGGGCTGGCTCTCCTGGCCCGCCTCGGCTATGCGGTCGATGTCGTGGTCCATGAAGATGACCACGCCCACGTCCCCCGCGGAGTAGCACGGCCGTATTACCAGTCCAGAGCCCCGTATCAGGGCCACAGGGACGCGCAGCAGCGGGGGCGGGGTTCTATATACTCCGCCGCTCAAAGCTCGGGAGAGGGGCTGTAGGTCCACCGTCAGGCGGTCCGGGTCGAAGCTCTCCACCCGGCACAGGGCGCCCACATGAACGTCGCTTTGCAGCTCCCGGTTTTCCTGGTTCTCGACATTGTACCCAAGCAGGCTCATATCGGCTTCACCTCGATCTCTGTTATCCACTCGCCGGAGGGGCTGCCAGAGTGCCGGCCGCCCTTGACAAGGAAATTCCCGTTGAGGGTCTGGCTGGTGATCTTGATCACGTCCCCAGGGCCGATGTGGTAATTCAGCAGGCACTTCCGGGTGTAGGTGATCGGCTCGCCGTTCTCGTCATATTTGATGGTGGTCTGATTGGTGACGGGCTCGGTGTCCTCGCGCTCGTCTGTCGTTTTCAGCAGCCCCGTGTCCCCGGACAGGTGGTAGCCCATGTTCTGGCCCGTGTTGGGGTCGTTGATGATGACGATGCCGTTCTTGATCAGGAACCGGCTCTTGCAGTCGGAGGTGGCGATCTCGGTCACGATCTTCTTGACCTTCCCGGCGCACACCTTCCCCCGGGTGTAAATCTTATCGGTGACGGGCTCGAAAGTGCCCACCTCCACGCCGAAGATGTTAAGCAGGTCTTTCAGGACCACGCTGGCCTTGCTCCCGGCCACGTAGGTCTTGTTGACCTCCTTGCCCAGCCACTCCTCCAGCGCCTCGGCGGCCGTGATGGTCGTTATCCACTCGGTGCCGTCCTGGCGGCTGGCGCACCGGGAGACCTTGCCCACGAAGATGCAGCCCACGTCGTCCTCGTAGCCCGCGTTGAGGATGACCACCATGCCCTTCTTGATCTCGCTGCGGGTGGTCTTGGACAGGTTGTGGGCCACGATGGTCGCGGTTTTCAGCTCCTCGCTGTCCTCGAAGGGGACCTCGAAGGTGAAGAACAGGTCGGATAGTTTGTACCGCCGTGTCCCGATCTGCAGGGTGGCGGCTCGCTTCCAAAATTCCATCATGCACTCCTCTCGAATAGGTAGAGCTGCACCAGCTTCCCGAAGTTGTCCCAGGTGATCTCGCTGATGTCGTCCCCGGTCAGACACAGGGGAATGATGACGGGGAGGGGGAAGCGGTCGTCCTCCACGCTATTGAACAGGGGCCGGCCGTAGCGGATGATGTCCCCGAAAACAAGCTGCTCGCCGGTGGCCGTGATGGACAGGTCCGCTGTGAAAAAACCGCCCTGATCGTTATACTTGATGCAGAACGTGAAGGTCCTATCGTCCAGCTTCACGGAGAACGTGTAGGGGACCTGGGCGGTGTCGATCTCGATGTAGCTGACCTCCGTGCCCAGGTCGATCAGTTTCAGCCCTTGCATTTCGTCCATATACGCCCCTCCTCACGCCGCGCTGTACGCGGATGTCTTGCGGGTGCTGGGCCCGCTGCTCTTGGATTTGCCGTTGTAGCTATTGACGTACTTGGCATAAGCGGAGGAGCTGATCGCGGAGTTGACCGTGGACTTGGTGCCGCCGGAGGACGTGGACTTGGTCTGGCTGGAGCTGCTGGACTTGGAGATCCCGCCACCTCCGCCGGTTGCCTTGTCCTGGGTGCTCATGAGCTGGGCCCCCGTGGCGACGTACTCGGACGACGCGATATTGACCACCTGCATCTGCAGGGTGAACGCCTCGCCGTCCTTGTTATCCGCCTTGCTGTCGGCCTTGTAGTTTGTGATCACACAGCTGGATATGCGGTTCTTGCCCACGTATTCCAGCAGGTCTTTCTCCTGCCACATACGGCGGAGGACGGCCGCTTGGTCGTCCCCGCCGATGAAGATGCCGGAAATGGTGAATTTGATGGGGTCCGCCACCACATGGTCCGTGATGTTGGCGCCCTGCTCCACCGGGTTCGATGTCACCTTGCTGGAGCGCTGGACGCTCTCGGTGACGACAACGCCGGTGGTCTTGGGGTCCAGGCGGACGGTGCCGCACTTTTCCCCGGTCAGCGTATAAGCCATGGCGGTCCTCCTTACAGACGGGCAAAGGCGCCCTGCATGGCGCGGTTGCGGTAATCTTCCTCTTTCTTCTCCCGCCAGAACTGCTCCAGCAGCGCCCGCAGGCGGACCTCCATATCGTCCGCCTGGGCAGGGTCGCCGCCGCCTCCCAGGGTAATGCTGATCTGCGGGGCGAAGCTGGAGCTGTCGGTGTAGGAGCTGTTGGTGTTGCTCGTGGAGTTGTTGATGATCTCGTCGGTCTTATCCGCCGGGATGATGGCCGTACCCTGGGGCAGGAAGGCCAGCTCGCCGCCTTCCTCGTTCATGCGGGTCCAGCCGCCCTCGAAGCTCGGGGTGCCTTCGGCGTGTCCGGGGATTCCCGCAGCAGACACGGACAGACTGGCGGAACTGGCGTTCCGGGCCGCCTGCTCGATGCGCCGGAAGCTCTCCACGATGGAGGTTGCCCCATTCGATGCAGATGTCACCATCCGGCTCCAAGAGCTCTCCGCCGCCGAAGCTGCGGCCGTGTAGGCGCTCTGGGCTGCGGATTCCACACTGTCGAAGTCGGCCCCCACGGCGGTGGCCGCGTCGGAGGATGCCTGCTCGATGCTGGTATAGGCCGCCTGGGCGTCGGACAGCATCGTGGCGAAGCTGTCGCTTGTGAGCTCCTGCGCCTGCGTAGAGGCGTCAGAAACGCTCGTGAAGGCCGTGTCCGCGTCGGAGGACATAGTATCAAAGCTGGAGCTCGCGGCCTCCTGGGCCGCGGTCGTGGCCTCGGAAACAGTGCTTTGGGTGGTAGCTGCGGCCGCCTCCACGTCGGCGGTGTACTGCGACGTGTCCACCGCCAGCGATTTGTCCTCCAGGTCGGTGTTCTGCAGGTTCTCGATGGTCGATGTCAGCTCGGCCACCTCGGCCTCGGAATCCTCGGCTCCGCCGAACAGGTTGGTAAAGAAACTGATGATCTTCCCGGCGCCCTCGGCGAACCAGCCGATCAGGTCGCTAATCCAGCCGATCACGGTGCCCAGGGCGTCGGAAACGGTGGTCAGGATGGGGGAGATCGCCTCGAAGGCCGGGGCAACGACGCCGGACAGCAGATCGCCTAGCGCCTGCACCAGGGGGTTCAGGGCGGGGAAGATGCTCTGCGCTGCGGATGTGAGGGCGTCGAACACGGGCGACATGGCTTCAACGACGGTGCCGAAAATCTCTGCCAGGGGCGGCATAACGGCGGTCGCCAGGTTGCCGATCACCTCCGCCGCTGCGGAAAAGGCTTCGGACAGGGGCGGGAGCGCCGAAGATGCCACGGATTCGATCACCGGCATAAGGGGCGCCAGCACGTCATTGGTCAGGGTGTTCAGCACGTCGATCAACGGCGGGAGGGCCGCCGATGCCAGGCTTCCGAAAATCTCCGCCAGGGGCGGCAGCACCGTCCCGGTCAGGTTCAGGATGACCTCGGCCAGGGGGCCCACGGCCTCGGCCACGGGGGTGAAGGCCGCGCCCAGGGACGGGAGCGTGTCGGATATGAAGCCGCCCAGGGTCTCGCCGAAGCCGTCGAAGCCGCCCACCAGGGCGTCGATGACGCTGGTGCCGGTGCTCTCGATGAGGGGCCACTGGCCCACTACGGCGTCCACGATGTCCTCCAGCATGGGGGCGAACTGCGCCCCGGCGCCGGTCAGGAAGTTGTCCACCTCGCCGGTCAGGTTCTTGGTGGCGTTGGTGAGGCCGTCCGTCTGCTCGACGGCGGCCCGCTGTATATCTTCGCTCTGCTGGAGGATGGAGTTGAGGATGACCTGGGCCCGGGTCGCGTCGTCCATGGCCGCGATATTATCATCCAGCCCCATGGCCTGGGCGCTCTGTTTCAGGGCCGCCTCGTCAAGGTTGATACCAAACTCCGCCAGGGCGTCGGTGTTCCCGCTTATGGCCTCCTGAATGGCCGCCAGGGCGTCGGCGTCGCTCATGGAAAAGGCGTTGCCGAAGTCGTAGGCCAGGGAGGTCGTCATTTCAGATAGGAACTCGGCGGCCTCGCCGGTGATGCCAAGCTCCTGGTACATGAGCTTATTCTGGATAAGGAACTGCTTTACCTCGGTAGTGCTGCGGTGGGTGGCGTCGGCGTAGTTTTTCGCCCAGGTCCCCACCTCCGGGGAGAAAATGGCGTTGAACTTCTTGCCGGTGGTCTCCGCGTCCTTGAAGGCAGAAACGGCCGCCTGCCCAAATTCTTTCATGAGCTCGATGCCCTTTTTGATGGCCTGGAAGCTGATCAGGGCTTTCGCGGCTCCCTTGAGGGCGTCGGATATATCGTTCCCGGCACGCTCGCCCTCGTCGCCCATGGCGCCGAACTCGCCGGCCGCCTCATTGGCAGCATCCCCCGCCTCCTCGGTAGAGCCCTTGGCGTCCTGCAGGGCGGCCATGAGCTTTTCCCGGATGGTCTTGATCGGGTGCTGGAACTGCGTGTTGATGTCCTTGACGTGCTTTACCATATCCTTCGCCCAGGTCTTGGCCTTCTTGGTCGAAAAGTCTATGGCCCCGGTGATGCCGGTCTGGAAGCTCTTTGCTATGCTTTGGCCCGCCTGGAGGCCGGCGGCCATGGTGTCCCGGAACGCCTCGCCAAGATCGGCCGCGCCCTCGGCGGTCTCCCGCAGGCGGTTCCGCAGGGCGTCCGCCTCGCTTCCGGCTTCAAAGAGCCCCTGCCCGAACTGTCGGGTCGTGTCCGCCGCGGTCTGGGCGCTGTCGCTGGTGTCGTCTAGGCTGTCGCTCAACTCCGAGGCGCGATCTGCAAATGCGCCGGCGCTCTCTGCACCAGCGTCGCAGGCAGAAACGGCTTCGGCTCCCATGCGCTGGGCGCCCATTTCCACGGCCCCCAGGCGGCGCTCCAGATTGTCTACACGGCCTTCCAGATCGTCGATGGTCCCCCCGGCCTTGCCGGTGTCAAAGTCGATGCCGTACCTTAACTCTCTCGCATCTGCCACGGTTTTCACCTCCTATGCGGCAAAATAGCCGCCCCCGGAGGGGCGGCTATTTTGTCTTTGCTCGTTCTCTTGCTTCCGGCAGCCACGTACCGAAGTACAGCAGCTTCGCCTCCACGGCCTCGCGGTATTCCGCCAGGTCCATGGTCTTTAGGTCTTGGTAGGTGAGGCCCGGCCCGGACCACACCATCGTCCAGAACTCCCGCTTGGCTACGGCCCGCCGGTGGGCCGCCGCAAGTGACAGCTCACTCGCGCAGAAAGGTCTCGATGGCGGAGATCAGCTTTTCGGGCGTCCGCAGGTCCTCTTTCTCGTCGAAATAGGCCATGCCCTGCGCCTTCACCTCGGGCGGGGAGGTGACGCAGTTTTTGAACATCCCGTCCATATACTTGACGGACTTCCGCTTCCCGCCGCCGGTGTTGCCGCACTCGTCGTTGAAGTCGTAATACCAGGACGGGGAAACGCTCTGCAGGGTGAACTCCTGCTCGCCGATGGTGACTTTCTTGGTCTTTGCCATATACTTTCGATACCCCTTTTCAGATAGACTTTTGGGCCGCTTGGGCCAGTTGTTTTTTCCCATGGCCCGCCGGGCTTACGTGCGGTAGGTCAGGGACGGGACGAAGATGTTGACGGTCTCGGTGCCGATCTCCTTGGCCCGGGTGATGTCGGGCGGCTTGAGAATGCGGCACTCGTCCTCGGAGAACTGGACCGCGCCCACCTCGTTGGCGTCCGCGATAGTCACAGAGAGGGGGGTCCGCTTGAGGCACAGGTTCCGCAGATAGGGCAGCGAGGAGCTGGTGCCCATGAGGGTCAGGGCGATATTGCCGCTCTCGTTGGCGTTCTCGTTGTAGGTGACATCACCCTTGACGCCCACGGTGGGGGTCACGATGTCCTCGTTCCGGGTGACGGTGATCACACCGTCGGTGCCGAAGCCCGTGATGGCCTTGCCGTTGATGACAAGGTTCACCTTCTTGGGGTCATAGCTGGCGACTTCGATTTTAGGCATGGTGTTTTTCCTCCTTAGCTGTTCAGGGTCACGCTCAACACGCCGTTCACCTTGACCTTGTGAATGGCGCCGTCAAGCTGGGCTTCCCACTCGATGTCCGGCATTTGCCGGTTGGCTACCTGCTCGGGGGTAGCATCGGCCCGCTTGGGGACCTTCACGTTGAAGATGCCGCCGCCGGCCTCGGGGTCCACGGCGACGATCTCCAGCTCCACCGCTCGGTTCAGGGCGGAGAACACGGCCGCGGCCACCAGGGCAAAGCCAGCGTCGGAGTAGCTGATCTTCGGGTTCTCCAGGAACACGTTATAGAGGTTCTCCCGCATCTGGTAGGTGATGTAGTCGGCCCCCAGGACGTTATCCAGGAAGTTGCCGTCGCCGCAGATGCCCTCCTTGATGTAGGGGTGCTTGTACTCCGCGGTCATGTAGTTTACCCGGTTCTCCTCCAGCCGGTCGCGCTCGGCGTCGGTGAGGTCGGCCACCTCCACGCCGTCCGGGACCTTCCACTTCCAGGTGACGCTCTGCGGCCAGAACGGGCCCACACAGCCCACCCAGGCGGCGTCCGCCCATTCGGTGTCCGGGAACTCGGAGTAGAGGATGGCGCTGCGGCCAAAGCTGCTGACGTACTCCTTATCGGCGGTCTGGCCGAAATAGACCTTGCGGTGGTCCTCGACGCCGGCGCCCAGCTCCGCGGGCGTGGGCTCGGTGCCCTGGGCCCACTCGGCCAGCGCCTTCACACAGTCGCCGTCGGTCACGTCGGTCAGCAGGAAGTAGAAGTCGTCGTCGATACCCCGCAGGGTCTCGATGGCCTCCAGCAGCTTGTCCGCCCGAGTCACGTCCTTGGCGCCGGAGCTGATCGCCAGCGTGCCGTTATGCAGGCCACAGGCCGTCATGCACTCGGCGTCCTGGAAGAACTCCACGGTCTCGGTGTAGCCGGAGATCGGGGTCCGGGTGGTGCTGGTGAAGGTGACGACGCCCTCGGCCACGGATGCCTCGAACACGATGCCGTCCATGGTGAAGCTCTTACCCTCGAAAAGCTGGGCGATTGCCTCGTCGGTCTCGGGCTTGCTCTCGGTGCGAACAGGCACGACGGCCTTGCCGCCGATCTTGAGCCAGTAGTCCGTAGACGCCTCCAGCGCGGTGTCGAAGGACGCCTCGGCGAAGGTGACGGTCAGGGTGCTGGCCTTGCCGCCCACGGGCTGGGGGTTCTCGATGCCCGCGATACGGACCTTGCGAATGAGGGTGTCTGCCAGGGTGTTGACCTGATCAAACATCTTCTCCGCCATGGCCGCCACCTTCTTGCCCTCGAAGTCGGCCTTGATGACCTCCAGATCGTTGTAGGTCTTGAGATCGGCGGCGCCTTCGGTGGAGAGCAGCAGGATGTCCAGCTTCTCCGCCGGCTGCACCTTCGCGTCAAGCGAGGTATAAACCTGAATGTCTTTGCTCATGTCGAATCTCCTTTAACGATAATATTTGGGTTCGCCGCCGGTATCTCCTTGGTGTCCGTGCGGGTGTACCTGATTCTCACGTCGAAGCCCACCCGGCGGGCGGCCTCGTCGATGTCCAGCGTAGTCCTGTCCTGGGCCTGGCCCACCTCCACGATGGTGACGCCCAGGCTGGAAATGTCATCATAGCCGACGTGCAGGAAATAGCCGATGGCCTTTTCAGCCAGGGCCTCCGCCTCGTCCGCGCCGCTGATCTCGACCCCAGAGGGGTCCCGCCTGTTGGCGCTGCAAAACGTGAAGGATAGGGTCATGGTGGGCATTTCCCGCCGGTATTCCACCTGGCCGCCCTCGACGGTCTGCTCGGTGGAGTAGTCCCCCATTTCAGCGATTGGCGCGTATGGGGTTATGACGGAGTAGGTAGCAAATGGGAGATCGGGCTCCGGCTGCGCCTGCCCGGACAGGACCACCGGCCGGTCCAGATAGGTCCACAGCAGCTCCACGATCTTGTTCCTGATCTCAACTACGGTCATTTGGGATTGCTCGCCCCCTTCTTTTCCACGACATAGCGCTTCATGGGGTGAATGGGCCCGTGGGTGAGCTCCTGCTTCACGGTGTAGACCTGGCCGTCGTAGCCGTCCCGGAACTGCCCCCCGATGGAGAGGGTCGCGCCGTTGGTGTAGACCTTCTGGCCGTTTTTGGTGGACGTGCCGCCCTCCAGGTATTGCAGGTCCTCGTTGCTTAACGGCATGACAACGCCCTGGAACGGCTTTTCCACCGGCTCGCCGCCGGTGTACTGACCGCCGTTCTTGGGGTCGTAGCCGCCGCCCTCGCGGGTCAGCTCGAACATTTCATGCAGCAGGGCCTTCGGTATCTTGGGCCCCTTCCAGCTCCTCACGGTCAATCGCCTCCTTCCACCTCATAGGTGATACTGCCGTACAGCCGCCCGGTATCAAAAAGCGGCTGCTTCTGCGTGGTCGTGCGCTGCGTGGTCGGGGATTTTGGCGGCGCCAGTTTGGTGTTGAAGTATTCGCGGGTCATTTCCACGGCCCACTTCCCCACGTAGTCCGCGGCCTGCTGGGCCGTCCAGGATTCCAGGACGATGCCGTCCACGGCCTCCTTGCAGATGTCCTCCAGCTTGCCGCGGCCGGTGTCGTAGCTGGCCCGGATGAAGCTCCGCTCGGGGATTTCAACGCTATGGACCAGCATATACATCCAGTCGTAATTTCCCCGGTCGTACTTCTTACCCTTGGTGCCGGGGTGCGGGCGGACCAGGTAGCCGTAGCCGGAGCTGATGGGGATATACTCCAGGTCGGCAAAGGCCCGCGGGCTCCCGGCGGATTTGGCCTCGGGTGTCAGGGGGATTGCGAGGTTCTTGACGTTCTTGGCCGTGATGGTCGCGCCGTACTCGTGGACGTGGGCGATCATCAGCAGGTCGCTGTCCGCCTGGCCCACGATGCCCACGCGGACCGTCAGGCTCCCCAGGGCCGTCAGCTCGCGCTTGATGCGCTCCATGTCCGGGCGGAAAGTGTCTTTGAGGATTTTCATGTCACCACCGCTTGTAGGACGATATGACGCTCTGCCAGGTCTCGCCGATGCTCTTGTCGAAGGTCCAGTGGACATCGGAGATAGAGAAAGCGGAGAGGCCGGCGGCGTCGTTCTCGATGATCGCCCACTGCTGGGCGGCCATGTTCCAGACCAGCGCCTCCAGGTCCGCGGGGAAGTCGCTGGGCTCCTCGTCGGTGGCGTCCTTGGGCAGGATGTAGCCGGCGGTGTAGTCCACCAGCAGATAGCGCCTCGGGGCCACATAGTCCATGGACAGGCCGCCGATATGCCCGCGGTAGGTCCAGCCGTCCTCCCTGAACACCACGCCGATCTCGCCTTGGTCCCCGAAGTCGTACCCCGTAATCTCGGCGCCGTTGGTCGTGTCGATGATCTTGGAGATGCTGCGGATGGGCCACTGTTCCATGACCAGGCGTTGGGTGCCGGAGGCGATCTTCCGCTCGTGGTAGTCCTGCTTGCCCAGCTTACGGCCCAGCGTGGTCTCCAGCCACGCGGAGGCGGCGTTGATAAGCTGCACCAGGGCGGCGTCGCGCTGCTCGTCCGCATCGTCCAGGGGGATGCCCAGGAACGTCTTTAAGGCGTCCAGGGTGGTCACGGCGTTCTCGCGGAGGGCGGGGACGGTCTTTTTTTCTTCCATGCGTATGGCCTCCTAAACGAGCCCCTGGTCGCTTTTGGCGCCCAGGGGTATTGAGTTATTCCTTGCTCCCGCCTTCGCCGTCCTGGGCGGTCCCAGGGGCGTCAGCGCGGGCATGGTCCTGGGACTTTCCCTTGGAGGTTTTCTTGGCCTCCTTCGGGCCGTCCGCTTTCTTGTTGGCCCCCGGCTTCGGGGGCTCATGCCGGAATACCCTTGCCATAGGTCAGTCCTCCTTCAAGGTGATCTTGCTGAAATCAAGGACGGCCTGCACAGCGCCGTCCACGGTGAAGGTGAAGATCGCGGTCTTGTCGGCCACGCGCAGCACCCAAACGCGGTCGGTTGCCTGGAAGGTCTTGCCGTCCTTGTTCTGGCAGGTAATGAGCTTCCCGGCGAAGGCCGGGCCAAAGACGGCGACGAAGTAGTGGCCGTCCTGCTCCTCCACGATGCCGGAAAACTCTTTCCAGCCGGTGACGTGCTTCAACTCGCCGACGGGGTAGACGGTGGAGCCGGCATACTCCAGGACCATGCCGGGCTCCATGAGATCGCCCACCGTCTTTTCGCCGAGTTTAAGGGGCTGAACCTGGGACGCCACGCGCACCAGGTCAGCCCCACTTATTCCCCCAGGACAGCCGGTGCCTCCACGGGGACATTAGTGGCGTCGCCCAGGACGATGACAGCAGCGCCCTCGCCCTTGCCCTCGCCGGTGAACTCGATCTTGATGAACTGCTTGCAGCCCACCAGGTCCAGGTCGAAGTTGACCAGATCGCCGGCCTGGGCGTCCTTGACGGTCGCCTTGCCCTCCAGGACCACCAGGGGGTCCTTGACCGCCTCGAAGCCGCCCTCGGCGGTGTCGCAGTCCTTGACCGCAATGGTGATCTCGCCGGAGCCGGCGGCCTTCACGGCAACGACGGCGGACAGGAAGCCCGCCCGGTCGATGGCCTCGGTGTCCAGAGGCATGGCTTTAATGTTCTGCAAAAGCTCCCGCTTCATAGTAAAATCCTCCTTCTGAAATTAGCCCTTGGCAGGGGCAAAGACCTTCACGTTCTTGACGTGGGCGAAGCTCTCGACATGGCGCACGCCGATGTCGTCGTACATCAGGGCACGGGTGCCGGTCAGGTTCTCCTCGAAGGCGTTGTGCTGCACGCCGTTCTCGTCGGTCCAGGAGCCCTCCAGGGTGGTATAGGTCTCCAGGCCCATCTGATCGCCGATCATGAGATCGGCCCAGTTGCCGAAGAACATATCAGTCAGGCCGTCCTTGGAGGTCTCGATCTGGTTGCTCACGGCATAGGGGATGCCCAGGAACTTGCCCTGATTCATTTCGTCGCGGTACAGATAGTCGCCGGTGGCGGTCTTGAGGTTCATCAGGTAGCCCTGCATGAAGCTGTTGAACGCCCAGCCCAGCTTCTGATCGTCCACGTTCTTGCTCATGACCAGGGACTTCACGTAGACGGGGAAGTCCGCGGTGATGGCGCCTTCGGCGGAGGCCAGGGAGGCGTCCAGCTTCTTGGCGTCGATGATCTCGATGCCCGGGGTGTTGGCAATGCCAAGGGGCTGGAACTCGCCGCCCTTGCCGTAGAGGCCGCCCCAATCCAGGCCCAGCTCCATCCGGCGGGCCAGGTCAGCGGCGAAGATTTCATCGGCGCTGAACTTGGTGGACATGATCAGCTCGCGGGTCATGGGCACGATGGCCTCCAGCCGCTTCGCAGACAGCCGCAGGCTGCCGAAGGTGGGCTGGGAGGTGGCGATCTTGCGGGCCTCACCGCCCCAGGTGGCACGGGCGCCGGAGGTCATGCGGGGCATATTGAGGTTGCCGGTCTCCAGGGGGATGGTCCGGGCGCCCAGCTCCTTGATCACGGTCTTGGAGTACAGCAGCTCGATGATCTCGTCGGTGTAGACCTCGGGGATGAGGTAGCCGCCGTTCACCGGGTTGGTGGCGGACAGGGCCTTGAACTCCCGGGCCATATCGGCGTCCTGGTAGTGCTTCTGCGCGTAGAACGCGGCCCGGTCGGGGTCGTTCCGGCCGAAGATGTCCATGCACTTGATGGCACGGGCAAGCTGCACCATGGGCGGGATTTTCTTGGCCTGGCGGGTGGTCCGGGTGGCGCTGCCGCCCATGAACACGTCGGCGTACTTCCGGGCGCGGGGCGCGGGAGCCGCGGCCTTGCGCTGGCGGGAGGTAGCGGTGGCGGCCTTGCGGCGCTTGCTGGCGTCGGGGTCCTGCTCCTCCTCACCGCCGGCCTCGGGGTCCTCTTTGCCCTCGTCGGTGGGGTCGTCCTCGGCGGGCTCGCCCATCAGGGTGTCCAGGATGGCGGTGGCCTCCTGGACCACCTCCTCGGCGGTGATCCCGGTGTCGTCCTGGCCGGCCTCCTTGAGGGCCTTGTGCTTCTCGGTGACGGCCTCGACGGCCTGCTCCACAACGGAGAGGACATCTTCGGCGGTCACGCCGTCAGCAGGAACGGCCTCCTCGGCCGCGGGGTCATCCACGGCGGGGTCCTCCTCGCCGCCCATGGCCTCCTTGACCGCGGACTTGATGATCTCTTTCAGGTCATCGGTGCCCATCTTCATGGACTTGGTGCCGCCGGGCTGGGCGGCCTTCTTGGTGTTGGGGATGTACTTACTGCCTTTCATGTTGGGTTATTCCTCCTTGTCGAATATGATCTCAACAGTGGTATTGCCCCTGGCCTTGGCGGCCCTGCGAGGGGGCCTGGCCGGGGGCGCGGTCTTGCGCTCCTGCGCGGGGGGTTCTGCGCTCTTGCCCGTGTCGGTGTCGCGGGCCTCGGCTATGACCTGATCAAGGGCCTTCACCGCCGCCTTCATAGCAGCACAGGCGTCCTCCAGGGATTTCAGGCGGGCGGCGCTGATCTTGCGGCCGGCCTTGATGTCCTCGGACACGTCCTCGACCATGGACCGCACCCGGTCCGTGGCCTCCTGCTTGAAGTTGGTGATTACTGCCTGATCGTTCATGGCCCAGGTGACGACGCTGACCTCCCACAGCTTCACTTCCCGCAGGTGCCGGATGCCGGTCTCGTCATACTCGAACACCACGGGGTCGTAGCCGATGGAAAGCTCGCCCAGCACATGGTCGCGGATAAGGGTTTTCACGTCCCGCCCCAGGGCCGTGTCGCTGATCTTGGCCCTGATGAACAGGCCGCGGGAATCCTCCCGCAGCTCCAGGGGGATGCCGATGGGGAGCAGCGCGTCGTTATGCCCGGAGAGGATTTTCACCCTCCCGACGCCCTCGGCTATTGTCTTAGTGAAGGCGCCCGGCTCGATGATGTCGCCGCCGCTATCGACATTCCCGAACACGGCGGCGTACCCGGAGAAGATGCCCTCTTCCTCGTTGTACTCCTCCAGCTCGAAGTCGATAGTCTTGTACTCGGTTTTCCTGCCCTTGTGCTGCACGCCCTTGGCAAGAGAGCGTTCCCAGGCGCTTTTCCCCACGCGCCCGGAATAGTAAGACGGCGACACCCGCAGATTCGCAACTGCGAGCTTCGCCGTCATTGTGGGGTCGTCATTGGTGATATTGGCGTCCGCGGCCTTTTTTCCGTGCCGCAGCTCGGCGTCCATGCCGGCCTGCAGGTCCTCCAAGGCGAACGCCTCCTTGGACAAATCCAGGCCCATGGCCTGGACGGCCGCCTTTACCTGCTCGATGGTGAACTTCACGGCTGTACCTCCTATCGGTTGTAAGTGATGTAGCACCGGCATTTGATGGTCTCGGATGCCGGGCCCTCGGGGTCGCATGGGTAGCGCAGGCCGTTGGAGAAGCGGCCGTCGATGGGGACGGTCTCGCCGTCCATGGCCTCATGCTCCGGGCGGGGGTTCTTCTGCGGCCGATGGTGCCAGGTCTTGGTGACGGCGCCGCTGGTCCGCATCATGTCATAATGGCCGGTCTCCAGGCTGGTCACGGTCTCCTGGTCCGCTATGAGGCGGGCCCGGGTCTTGCTCTGGATGCCGTACTCCTGGAGGATTTCATTTGCCATATCCTCCCGGCTGATGCCGGCCTCGATGCCGCTGGCGACGATGCGGCCAATGTTGTCCTTGGTGGTCTGCGTCACGTTGGCAACGCGCTGGCCTCCCCGGAGCTTGGCATGGCTCAAGAGCTCCGGCCGCTCCACGCCCCGGATGCCGTAGGCTGTGACGGCGGCGCTCACGCCGGCGTCATAGCTCGCCTTCCACAGGGGCTTGAAGATGGTCTCCAGCATGGACTGTTCCGAAGGCCAGTCCACCAGAGAGCCGACGAAGCTGCTGATCAGGGATTTTTGGCCCTCCTCGCCCAGGGCTTCCCATGCCTCCGGGTCTGCCACGTGCTGCTCCTCGATGTAGGGCCGCAGCACCTCCCACACGCTCCAGGCGGCCTTCTCGGTGCCGCCCAGGGCCGCGGACAGGCGCTTGCCCTGCTCCCGAAAGTATTTCATCGTGGCGACCTCGAACTTGGAGCGCTGGGCCTTTTGGGCCGCCAGCAGGATGTTCCCGATGTTCCGGCTGCGGGCCTTTTCCTCGATGACCACCTCGGCCCCGGCCTCGGCCGTGGGCTCGTCCGCGATCTCTACCGCCTTGCCGCCTCCGCCGGTATCAGCCGGGGCGTCCCAGCCCTCGCCGGTGCCGGTGTCCTCCATGAGGGCGCTGACCACCTCGGCGGGGTCGTCATCCTCACTCACGAACAGGTCCGCCATGGTGATCTTGTAAACGTCGCCGTTGTCCGCAGGCTCGAAGCCGATCAGCTCGCGGGCCTCGTTCTTGGTGATGATGCCGGCGTTGTAGCTGTCCAGGGCCAGGGCCTTGTCGAAGTCCTGGGACCGGGGCACGATGTCGTCGAAGCGCCAGAGCAGGCCGTCGCCGAACATGGGGAGGATTTGGGTGTTGATGGCCTCGGCCCGCCGGTCCAGCCGGGGGGTCAGGACGTTTTGGGCGTAGATGAACATGGCCGCGTCCGCGGTGGCCCGGTTGCTGTTCTCCGTGATACCCATGATCTCCCGGGGCACGCCGAAGTGCTCCAGGGTCTCATTCCGCAGGAAGGTCCGGCCCTCCATCATGTCCATGTCCCGCATATTCTCCGCCAGCTTGGTCACGGTCACGTCGCCGTCCACCGTGGCAATCCCGTGGGAGTTGAAGGGGCCGCGGAAGCGGCTGTTCCACTCCTCCCGGAAGCGCTCGCGCTGCTCCTTCTTGCTGCCGGGCATGGAGATCAGCGTGGCGGGGGTGGCGTCGTTGAAGAAAAAGCGCTTCTGGAACTTGGCCGCGTACTCGTCCGTTTCGATCTCGTCCGCCAGGGCCTCCGCCGGGCCCAGGCCCCGCTTGTAGGGGTCCAGGGGGTTCAGCTCCATCATACAGAACACGTCGTCCACCGGGATGCTGCGAATAAGCCCGCCGGTGGTCTTGATCTCGTAGAAGGGGTGGCCCAGGTAGGGGGTCTGCTGCACCCAGCTCGTGGGGAGCGGCCATATCTCCGCGGGCCGCCCCAGGGCGTCGAACTCAAAGACGAAGTAGCCCTCGCCTTTCAGCTCCAGGTAGATTTGCAGCAGGCGCCAGCAGGCCGCCGGTGACAGCTGATGCAGGGGGTTGGGCTTCTGCATGAAGTCCAGGAAGGGGTGCTTTGTGATCTCGCTTTCCTCCCCGGTGTCCGGGTCGATCTTGTAGAGCTTCCCGGGGACCGTGGAGAGGTCCGAGGCGATACGGTCAACGACGGCCAGGCGCGGGTTGGTGCCAAAGGCTTTGAGCCAGTCGTTGGTGTTTCTCTCGGGTGGGGTAGTGTACCGGGGGACCATGATGCTGACGTTCCCCCCGACGTATTGCCGCGCCATGTTCCGCCGGTCGCGGCCGAATATCGCCATGGAAAATCACCTCCAGCGTGAAGATTAAATGAGCTCCCAGGTCGGGAGCTTGGGGTCGTATAGAGCCAGGGCGAGAGCGTCGCCCATATCAGGGGATGGAAGGCCGCGCTTTTTCATGGCCTCCTTGCGCTCCAGCTCGATCTTGCCGCTGCTGTTCACGGTGTACTTACGGTTGGAGAGCTGGGCGATCTGCTTGTCGTCCTTGTAGAGTTTGAGGGTCTGTAGGCGCAGGGCCTCGCGGACCGTGCCCCACATCAGGCCCGTGGAGGTCTGGTAGTCGATGGGGTCATCGTCGCTCACGGTGCCGCCCTCGCCGCCGAAGTGACACTCGACCACCTCCAGCTCGAAGGCAGGTGGCCGGTCCTCCGGCTCGGCGTCGCCGTACTTGGCCTCGCGCTGCATTTCCACCTCGTCCACGATGGTGTCCCGCAGCTCATAGAGGCGGTCGTATACGCCCACGCCCAGGCCGTCGCAGTCGATCTTGACGTGGATGGAAGCCCAGGGGTAGGCCCGGGCGTACCGCTTCACGGTCTGGACGGCGTTGCCGGTCAGCTTCATGGTGTCCTGGTGATGGAATATCTCCGGCTGCTCCTGCAGGCGCTTGTCCAGCACCGGGGAGATCACGCTGCTGTCGTCGCCGTACCGGGCCACGTCGATGCCGATGTCCACCCGGAGCACACGCTCGATCTCGGGGGCCTCGGCCTCGCTGGCCTTCTCGGCCCACTCCATGGGAATGAAGCTGTCAGGCAGGGCCTTGGGGAAGTCGCCGGCCACGCGGACCCGGAACACGTCGCTGTCCTGGCCGAACATTTCCTCGATGGAGCGGATGAACTCGGTGTCCACCCGGCTGCTGTTCCGGCCGTCGATATGCAGGGTGTTGTAGAGCTCCCGGTTCTTGTGGTGGCTGTCGTAGAAGAATCCCGTGATCTTGGTGGGGTTCCCCGCCAGGACCAGCTTGGAATCCTCGGTCGTCAGGGCGCCCAGGACAGGCTCGAAGATCGGGTCCTTCACGCCGCTGGCCTCGTCGATGATGAACAGCAGGTGATCGGAGTGGAAGCCCTGCAAGGCGTCCGGGTGGGAAGCCGTCCGGCCGACGGCGAACCATTCCTCGGGGTGGCCGTCCATGTAGACCCGTTCTTTGGTCCAGGTCAGCTCCCGGCCCAGGGCCGGGTTAGTCCGCAGCCATTTGGCGATCTCGGCCCATAGGATGTCCCAAAGCTGATGTTGCGTAGGGGCGGTGCAGGGGATTTTGGGATATGGCCTCGTGGAGAGGAACCAAATGGTCAGCCACGCCTCAACGGCGGTCTTGCCGATGCCGTGGCCGGAGCGAACGGATGTCCGCTGGTACTTCGCCACGCTGTTCAGGATGTCCCGCTGATTGGCGTCGGGCTTGGCTCGGATGATGTCCTCCACGAACTCCACCGGGTAGTCGGCATAGTAGAGGATGGCGTCAGTCGTCAGAATCATTTTCTGTCCTCCGCCTCCATGCCTCGGTAATGATGTCGGCTAGGCTGCTCTGGCCGCCCTCACGCTCCGCCTCGGGGAGCGTGTCGCGGACCACCGCAGCCCGGGTGTCACGCTCCAGGCGCGTCGCCTCCCGGATGAAGGCCAGGATGGTCTTGGGGTCCAGGGCCTCGGGCTTTGTGACCGCCAGGGCGGCCAGTGCCTTGTCCTGGAGCGACAGCGCTGTGCGTATATGGCGATTCGCCATTTGTCGGCTCTTTTTCAGGGCCTCCTCATGGGCCGCACGCTGGACATCGTTCTCGTGGGCGGCCACTCTTTCCACCCACCCATAGGTTCTACTCCAGCGCCCTATCAGCGTGGAACTCTTGTGTAACTTTTCGGCAACAGCCCGGATGCTGCGCCCTTCGCCCATTCCGAGGTAGCACGAAAATGCCTCAAACGCCTTTACGCTCTCGCCGTCTTGCCGCTCCCATGGCTTGGTATCAGCGTGTTTTGGCATGATCGTCTGCCCTCCTTTCCTGGGCGGGGGTCCTCACTTAATAGCTACCCATCCGCAGAAATTCAGGCAGCGCCAAAACATACCGACGTGCTGGAAGCCAGCGTCCCGCAGCATATCCACGTTCCACGCCGGCCGCAGGGGTGACAGCACATTCTCCAGGCTCCGGCGCTTCTCCATGATCTGGCGGTCCGTGTAGCCGTTTTCCCGCTTCATGTCGTAGTAGAGATCGACCATCAGGTCGTCCAAATCTTCACTGACAATTTTTTCCACAAAGATGAACGCCCCGCCGGGGTTCATGGCGTGGTAGATGTCCTGAATGAGCTTCTGCCGGTAGGCCGTCGGCATGAATTGGAGCGACAGCACGGACAGAACGAGAGAGGCCCCCAGGCCGGGCATCATGAACTGCCAGGCGGGGCCCTCTTTGACCATGATCTTGTCGTTATCCTTGAAGCGCTCCCGGCAGGCGGCCGCCATGGCCGGGGCGTTGTCGATCAGCAGAAAGCGGTTCTGCTTGTACTTCTCCACGAAGGGCTCCACCGCCAGGCCCGTGCTGCATCCGATGTCTACGATCAGCGTGCCGGGCGTCACGAACTTCTCCCCGATCTTGTAGACTAGGGCCCTCATGCTCTTATAGTCCGGGATAGACCGCTCCAGCATATTGGCGAAGCAGGCGGCCACCTCCTGATTGAACTCCCACTTGTCACCGGGGGTCACGGTGTCGATCATACGCTCGCCTCCTTCTCCGGCGGGGGAAGTTTAATGCCCAGGCGGTGCTCGAAGGCGTCGCGGGCCATGCGGGACAGGCCCATCCGGGTGCCGTCCGGGTAGGGGAGCTCGAACTCGAAGTCCAGGGCCGCCGCCAGGGCCGCCGGGTCCAGCACCGGGCGCTCGGCCTCCACGTACCAGAATTTATGAATCAGCTCGATTCTCCGCAGGTGCTCGAAGCAGGGGGCGAATATCTCCCGCATTTCCTCCTCGGTATGGCCCTTCTGCACCTTCGGCTTGTCGCCCAGGTCCCCCAGGACGGTGTTGGGCTCGTAGTCCAGGTCGAAGGTCAGGACCTTTTCCGCGGTCAGGTATTTGGTCTTGGTGAGCTTGAACTGCGGCGCCTCGCTGCTCTGGCACCAGCAGACGGCCATGCCGTCCGGGTAGCACAGGGCGGCGGCGATCACCGCGATATGCTTGCGGTCCGCCATGAACGGAACGCTGTTAAAGACGCTGGATATGAACACGCTGCTGTACTTGGTCCCGGCGCCCACCTCCTCCAGGAACCGGCGGGTGATCTCCAGGCTCTTGCCCTTGTGGACCTTCTCGCCCGCGGTCACGAAGTACGGCTCGAAGGCGGACACGAATATGTCGGCCTTGCGGAGGGTCCGGGTGTTGGACAGCTTCCCGGCGCCGAAGTCCACGATGCTGCGGCCGTACCGGGCGGTCCACTTCTCCAGCGGCTTCCCCTCCAGCACGAAAAAGTCCCGGCCGTGATTCTCCGGGTATATCCCCTTGAAAAAGCCGTCGCCCAGGGCGGCGTTGCCCTCGGCGTCGGTCTCCCGGGTGTTGCGCTCGCGCATGAAGGAATTGTAGCGCAGGTCGTCGGCGTAGGTGGAGGCCATATCGAAGTCCATGGACAGTAGGTTCAGCATGGCGGAGGCGAAGGGGGCCTTGTCCTCGGTGATCTCTACACAAGGGACCACACGCCGCTTGCCCTCCGCGGCCACCTGGAGGCGGCCGATGCCGTTGATCACCTTCCCGGCCTTGGTGATGACCAGGGGCATGAATGAGCCGATGCGGCGCTCCAGCGCCTTCGCCAGGTGCATGGTGTGGGTATCAAAATCCCGGTGATTAATCCTCGCCAGCTTCATGGTGTCCATGCGGTGCAGGGCGTAGACACAGGGGAAGGATTCCGGGGTCCCGGGCTCGATGTCCGGGAGATCAGCGGTCATGGCCTGCACATCCAGCTCGTAGAGCCGCTTCTTGATGATGGCGGTCGTGTCCTGCTTCTGCAGGTCGTTGGTGGCCCGGTTGAACAGGATGTTGACGGCCTTCCGCTCTGCCAGGACCTTCCCGGGCACTACCTCCACGGGGATCTCCGTATATCCCATCCGACGGGCCACGATCTGGCGCTGGTGCCCGGATAGTATCTCGCCGCTCTCGTCGGTGTAGATGGGGAGCAGAAAGCCCAGCTTCCGCAGGGACAGCTCCGTCAGGCCCAGGCGCTTTTCATCGTTCCGCCGGGGGTTATAGTCAGACGCCTGCACGGCGTCGATGGGGACCAGCTTTATCACGGTTCAACCTCCTTGTCCGTCACTCTGATCTGGCGTGCTATCGTCCAGGATTCCTCCGGGGATATTCCGCTCTGCTCCAGGGCCGCGGCGTTCTGGACCTTGCGGGTCACGGCCTCCAGGACGGCCCGGCCGGTCTCGGTCCGGCGCAGCTCGTCCCGGAACTGGCATAGCCGGGTGATCAGCTCTCCGTAAGATTCAGCCATTGAGCAACCTCCGCTTGATGGCCTCGCATACCTCGTCCTTCTCGAAGATGCCTTCATCCCGGATGGCGGCCAGCATCCGGCGGTATTGGGAGACATCCGCCTTGAAGTGCAGATGGCCGATGCGGACCAGCGTGGTCCCGGCGTCCTCGTCGGCCTCAGGGGCGTCCTCGGGCTCCTCCTCGGCCTCGGCCTCGTCTGGCTCCTCCGGCTCGGTGTCGTCATCGTCCAGGTCATCCTCGGGGGCGTCGGCCTCCTCCAGGCGCTTGTAGAGGGCCACCTCCTCGGCGTCGAAGCCGGTCTCGTGCTCCATGACATCATCATCCCGGAGCAGGGCGCCCAGGCGCTCGGTGTCCCAGCGGCCCTTGATCTGATTCAGGGCAAGGCACAGCTTTTTCTCTTGGAGCTCGTCCGGCTGCTCGATCACGGAGCACAGGACCTCTTGGCGGCCCAGGTCCCGCAGGACCGTCAACCGCTGATTGCCGCCGATGCAGCGCATATTGACCAGGTTCACCACCGGGGGCTCCACCAGGTCATGCTCCAAGATGCTGCGGCGCAGGGCCTCGTATTCCTCGCTGCCGCGCTCGATGTCCTCGCGGGGGTTATAGGGAGGGGCCACTAGGTCCGCGATCTTCAAGACCTGGTATCTCGTTTCATACTTCATGGAAAAGCCTCCTTTTCAGCTCGGCACACACCAGCTCCCGGGTGAAGCCCACCTTCTCCCGGACATCCGCGATCAGGTCCTCGAACTCCTCGGCGTCCATGCGGAACACGTAGTCGCCTACCAGACAGCGGATGCCCTCGGCGGTGTCCTCTTTCTTGTCCACCTTCTCGGGGTCCTCGCCGTCGGTCTCGGCGTCCCTGATGTCGCCCAGCAGATCGGCAACGTCGGATTCGGTCAGGCCCGTGGACAGCAGGCTCGCCTTCTCGGCGGTCAGCTCTGCCAGCAGGTCCGCCAGCTTCCCGGCGTCGTCCTCGCCCTCGATCTTATTCAGGGCGATACACAGGGCCTTGGCCTGGGCCTCGTCCAGGTCCACGATCACGGCGTTGGTCTCGGTCTCCCCGCGGGCCAGCAGCACATTAAGCCGCTGATGGCCGCCCACCAGGTAGCCGTCCCGCTTGTTGATGATCAGGGGGAGGACCAGGCCGTTCTCGTCGATGCTCGCGGCCAGCGCCTTGTACTCATAGTCCCGGTCCGTCAGCTCCACCCGGGGGTTGTAGGGGGCGGGCTTGATGTCGGCCAGCTTCACGATCTTGGCTTCCACAGTGCAGCTCCTTCCTTTTTTGGCATAAAAAATCCCCAGGGCCGAAGCCCTGGGGCGGTGTCCTTGATTCAGAATAGGCTCGCTTGCTCATATACCGGCATATCCGGCAGGGGGGAGGCGGTGCGCTTGATGAACTCGCTGTACGGCGCGGCCTGGATGCCGTGCCGGGCGTACATGGCCCGGGTCTTGGGGTTGCTCTCCACCGCGTAGTAGAGGGCGCCGTCCTGACCGTGCCGGGGGAAGATGAAGCGCCGGAGGGCGCTCTCCTTGAACTCCGGGGGCTCGGCGTCGATGTCGTTGAAATACCACTCGGCCGGCTGCCAGCCGGTCTTGCGCCGCAGGTTCTCCATGGTCTGCTGCATCTGGTATTTGGGCCGGGCCGTCACGATGATCACGTAGTCGTCCTTGATGGCGTTGATAAGGTCCTGGCGGTAGTCCTCGAACATGAGGCGCCGGGTGAACGGCCGTATCAGGCGCGTTTCCTGCTGATTGCCCACCAGCGTATAATTGAGGTCTAAAAGGCAGATTTTCTTCATTTCGGGTCCCTTCCTTCCACTTGTAATTATACCATATTTCCCGCGATCTGTCACAGGTTTCTGCAAAAAAATACGGAAATAGCCCACTTTTTTGCATTGATATTCAGGGCGGAGGAGAGGGGCCGGGGCCCGGGTGCAGTTTTACATTGTCCCGATTATATCACAGATAAATTGCATCTGTAAATTGCACGATTTTTGCACCGGGAAATTGCACGCGGGTCCTACACCGCCTCCGCTCCGTAAAGGCGCACAGCCAGCCGTTGTACCAGGCGCTTGCGGTTCCGCCAGATGGTGGTCGCCTCGCAGGGTATCAGGGCCGCGATTTCGTCGTCGCCGATGTTATCCAGGTAGCGGCCGGTGATCGCCAGGTAGTAGGGGTCGCCCTCGATCATTGCCAGGGCCTTCTCCATGGTCTCGATCTCGTGCTCGTCCCTGGCGATCTCCGCCTCCAGGTTCATGACCTGGGCCTCGAACACCTCCTCGCGGGAGAGGCGCACGCCGTCCTTCATGAACCGGGTCACGCTCTTGCTGCGCTCCCGCGGGCCGTACTGCCGGAGCTCCTGCAGGCGCTCCAGGTCGTCGGCCAGCTTTTCCCTCAAGATGGGGAGAGCATAGAGCCGGCGCTCCGTCGCCTTGCAGGCGTCCTTCGGCGCACGCTGCCCGGCCAGCCGGCCGGCCTCCACCGCCTTCTTGATGATGTACTCGATCTTATCTTCCGATTTTGCCATTGCAATCCCGCCTCCCATGTGGTACAATGTCCTTGCCATGGGCCGTACTCCTCCGGGAGGCGGCTTTTTTTATTTCACCGGCGGTGCCGGATGAAGGGGGTATGGACGCCCAGCCAGATCGGGGGTTGGTCGTTGCCGATCAAGGAAAACCACAGACGGCCGGTGATCAGCAGCCGCAGGCGCTCCCGCAGGGATAGGCGCCAGCATGAGATCACCTGGCCCTCGCCCCTGAACGCGGGGAGGTCGTCCACCTTATCCTCCATCCCTTCCGGCGGGCGGAACAGGGTGTTTTGCTCCGGGAATGTCACGGGTTCCACTTCAGCGCCCCCTTCACTTTTGGTAGGTCCCCAGGACACCGCGCTCCTTGCGGTCCTCCTTGCGGCGGTTCAGCCACATCAGGGCCTCCTCGATGTAGTGGAGGGCCACGGCGTTCTCATGGCAGGCGAACTCGCCGGCCTGGAACGACGCGAGGCGGTCCCGCACGATCTCCAGAAGGTCCTCGTCCAGTACGCCGTCCCGGGAGCCGGGGGCGTTGCGGGGGCCCTTCTGGAACTTGATAGCCCCTATGTCGTAGATGGTGGACCCGTTATGAAAGATCACATAGAAGCTGCAAGCCCCGCCGGGGCCGGGCTCGTCCCGGTACACATCGTTCAATTTGTCCGACTTCTGGATGGTATTCAGCTTTTCCATATCAACGTCCTCCTTCGTGGTTCAGCTCCATCAGCTCCTCCAGGCGGGCCTTGGCCCGGGTGAGGATGTCGATGCGGCGGGCGGCCTGGGCTTGGGCCTGCGGTATGGCCTTTTGGGCCTTGGCCCCCAGCACCGCTTTCAGGGCGGTCCTGGATTCCTGGGGCATTTCCGCCGTCTTTTGTGCCTCCATGATCAGGCTTTGCAGCTCCACGAGGAGCTGCACATCTTCCTTGAATGTGCTCATTTCATATCCTCCGTTTTGATTCCCTCCAGGAACAGCAGCACGCCGGGTCCACCGATGCGGACCTCGAAGGGTGCCGCCTCCTGGGGGGTTATGTATTTGTGGCCGAAAAGCTCCTTGAGGGTTTTCCAGATGGGCCAGGGGATTCGATAGAAGCCCACCGCCCCAAAGGAACACAGGACGAAGGCCAGCGCTCCAAGGCTCTGCGCCCGGTCCAGGCGCTTCGTCTGGTTCTCCGTCACCCGGTCCTGCTGCATCCGGCCGGTGTCCGTGTACTTGGCCTCCAGGTAGATCGCCTGGCCGCCTCGCATACAGCCCTTATAGTCGGTCTGCCCCTTCTTGGTGTACCGGGCCAGGAACAGGCCGTTGCCCAGGTCCTCGACCGGCCGCAGGGGCTCCGGGGTCTTTTCGATGTCGGCGATTCCCCGCAGCCGGTAGTATTCGCACCCGTCGTCGATCAGGTCCTCGAAGTGCTGGCCCTGGGCCTGGTTCACCTTGTTCTGGTAGCGCTGCGCCAGGGTGGCGGCGTCGATCTTCTTGGGCGTCTGCGCCCTTACAAATTGGGCGCGTTTTTGTTGTTTCCCGTGGAACTTACCCATTGGGCAGGAATCCTTTCTCCACGGCGACGGCCCGGAGCTTGCGGATGGTGGCGTCACTGACGCGGGCGCCGCTCTCGGTCCGGGTCCCCAGGCTCCGCAGGAACCGCTCGATGGTCTGCTGCTCGTCCGCCAGCACGTTCTCGATGGCGGCAATAGCGATCTTCACCGTGTCGTCCGAAGGGGCGTCCAGGTAACAGTCGCTCCCCAGGAAATCCCGCAGCTCCTCCAGAGCGTGCTCATACTTCGGGTTCATTTCTGGCCCTCCTTCCAGTATTCGATGTAGTAGACATAGGCGTTGCCCTTGCCCTTCTTGGCCCGGTGCCGGCGCACTGTGTAGCCGTTCCGCACCAGGATAACGGCCAGGGTGTCCCGGTCCGCGTCCTTGGCGCACTCGATCAGGTAATGGTCCATCGGCGCCTCCTAGTTGTTGACGTAGACCTTGATGCAGGGCCTCCAGTACGGCTCGTACTCTGCCAGCTTTTCCTTCACATTGGCCTCGAACTCCGCCTCCGGCAGTTTGCCGCTCTCGTCGTCGTAGGCCATGTTGTCTGCCAGGTCCTCCTCGAAGGCGTTGCGGTCGGTATATATCCGCTCCTCGTCAAAGCCCGGGTAGCAATCCAGGCACTCGCCCAGCTCTGCATAGACGTAACCGCAGCTCACGTAGCCGTAGTCGTTACACGCATCAGGCCCGGCCATTACCATCAGGGGCAGGTCGGGGTGTTCCCTGATCAGCTCCTTTAGGCCGTCGGCCGCATGGAACAGGTCCTCCAGGCGCTCATATTCAGCCATATCAATCGTCTCCTTTCTGCACGTCGTAGTAGGCATCGAACACCAGGTTGTAGCCTGCCTTGCCATGAGCTCCGCAGACAGGGCAAGAGAAGCCCACGATGGTCCCGTCGTCTACGATCTCCTGATCGCCGTCGTACTCAATCTCCGCCCCGCAGACGGGGCAACGGTCCTCCTGATCTCCGGCGGGCTCCGCGTCCACGTCGGCAATCTTCACGCAGGCCCCGCGCTCCAGGCTGGGGAACATGGTGGCGTCCATGAGCGCCACCTTCTCGGTGCTGGGGTTATAAATCCCGATGGTATCTCGCCGCGGCCGCTTTTCCGAGATATAAATGCCTACCAAACCAACGGGGGTATCATCCTTCGTTACCCACTTTGCCCCGGTCCCCTGGCATATCGCCAGCTCCTTCTCGGTCAGCTTCATACCTGCACCTCCTCTCCGGGGAGCAGCAGGTCGGCGGGGAACTCCCGCAGCAGGTCAGGCCCCCACACCTCGGCCAGGCTGTCCTTCATGTAGACCGGGACGCCCTCGCGGCGGGCAGTGTTTACGATGGCATCCACCCACTCCCTTTTCGGGCGGTGCCTGCTGGCACCCGGTCCAGTCTCCGCGCCGATGATCGCCCAATCTACAAGGCCGATTCCGTTATGGCTGGGCTCCTCCTCAAACGGCGCCAGCAGGGGCTCGATACTCAAAAATGTGTTATGCCAGTCGCTCCAGAAGAACTCCATATCCGGGTCCGTCGTCGTGCTGCCGTACCAGAAATTTGCAAGATCAGGGAGATTGCCCTCCTTGGACATTTTGATATACCGCTGGGGGTTCTTGGTGAGGAACAGATATTTGTGCTGAGGCGCCTTCAAGCAGGCTTCAAAGACGCGGAATATCCACTCGTCCGGCACCCACTCCCCAAAGAGGTCCGCCATGGAGCAGACGAAAATGCGGGCCGGGGTTTTGCACTTCTCCGGGAGATCCAGCTTGTACTCAAAGAAGGTCGGGGAAAAGGCGAAGGGGTAGGGGCTCGTCCGGCCGTGGCCGCCGGCGTCCTCCTGGCGGGTGGGCTTATGCAGGACATAGCAGCCGTTGTCCTCCGCCGTGAAGCTGGTGTCCTCCGCTAGGTGTTCCGTTGCCTTGGGGGCGAAGCGCCTGGCGATGCTCCTGGCGTAGCAATAGGGGCAGCCGTGATTGCAGCCCGTAACGGGGTTCCAGGTATGTGTCGCCCACTCGATGGGCGTTTTGTGTAGGCTCATAGATCGTCCTCCTCCTCAAAATCAATTTCCATCTGACCGGGCAAAACGCCGTCCTCCATCCACCAATGAAAAACATCCTCCCCGGTCTGCCATTGGTATGTCTCGATTCCAAGCTCCCTGCGGACCTCCAGCATCCTATCAAATGCCTTTACATAGAGAATCCTGAATTTCGGATACC
>CANQMK010000009.1 GCA_947624895.1 uncultured Oscillospiraceae bacterium
TCCGGCCTCCAGTGGGCCGCCGGGAGCGGCGTGCTCCGGGGCACCGGCTCCGGCGCCACCCTGTCCCCCAAGGCCACTGCCACCCGGGCCGAGCTGGCCACCGTGCTGGCCCGGTACCTGGGGCGGGAGTAAAAGACCAAAAGCACGACCAAGGGACGGCCCGAATGGGCCGTCCCTTTTTTGTAACCGCTCCGGGTCTGATGGGGCTAGTATAGCACAGACGTTTTAGCCTGTCAACCTTTTTTGGGGGTAGTAGTGAAAATACTTCAAAAAATTTTTGAGCAGGATGGGAGAGGCCAGGGGCGGAGGCATTCAGGGTGGCGTGGCCAACGGCAGCTGGTACAGCGATGCGGTGGCTTGAGCTGCCTCTGTGGGCGTGGTGAACGGCGTGTCCACCCCAGCTTCGCCCCCAATGACCCCATCACCCGCGAGCAGCTGGTGACCGTGCGGTACCGCTACGCCCAGCTCCTGGCGATGGACACCGACGTCACCACTAGCCGCACCGAGGCCGCCGTCGTCATCGACCACTTCCTGAAGATGGTGTAAGCGATGTGCAAACCCTATAACCCCCAGCAAGAAAGGCCGTCCGGCACCCGCCGGGCGGCCTTTTTCTACGCGGGGCGTATCGTGCCGCTTCTTGCGCCTCCACGGGGACAAGAAAAAGCACGCTTTCTTGAAAGGAAGGTCGGGGCGGTCAAGAGAGGGGGGCGTAGTGGCAGTGGTCCAGGAAGTGGGAGAGGATGGCGGAGGGGGACGGGGTGAAGGCGTCCTGGCAGGCGACTTCCACGGAGACGGCGCAGCCATCGTAGACGGTGAAAGCGGAGGCCCCCTGGGCGTAGGCGGAGCCGGAGGGGAAGGTGTAGGTCAGGGCGGTGAAGTCCTGGCCGTTATGGGTCTCCTGGGCGGTGGTGGACAGGGTGTAGGAGTCCTCCGCCAGGGAGAGCCACTCCTCCACGGAGGCCTGGGCGGCCTCTGGTCGGCGCAGGCGGCGGAAGGATTGCCAGCCCAGGAGAACCGCCTCTACCACCGCGTCCTCGGCGTCGGCGTCGTCGTCCAGGATGGCCCGGGCCGCCCGGAACATGGCGCGGCTGTGCGCCGTTACCAGGGCGGCAAACCGCTCCCGCTCCTCCTCTTCCTGGGGGATCGACCGATCCATCCCGCCGTCACCTCGCTCTCTTGTCCGGACATCTTATAGATGGACCAGGGCGGGAAAAGGTTCCCGAAAAGATCAAAAACCGCCGACGGGCAGGGTGCCGCTTCCGCTTCCTGGAAAGCACAACTTTTTTGTAACGATCCCCTTTTGAGGTGAGGGTGTTTCAATGCATAAATCGACAAAAATCTGCTTCGCCTCTTGCAAAGTAGGACAATGTATGCTAACATGGACGTTAAATGTAGAGATTGCAGAAAAGCACGTTTGGCTTCCAATCAGAAGGCTTTTTGTGTGGTGCGATCACCTGGCTTTTGGCTTGCTGGGTCGCCACGTTTGGTAAAACCAACAGACTATGTGGGTGGGTGACGAGAAGTGGAGGACATTCACAGCTTTGAGCCGTTTTGGAACGAGTGGTATGTGAAGCGTGTTTTGGGCAGCGGTTCCTATGGAACGGTGTACCAAATTGAAAAGTGCGAGTTGGGTGAAAGCTACTTTGCCGCGCTCAAGCACATCCCCATTCCGCTAGGTAGTACCAGGCAGGGCGACTCCTCCTATACGGACGAGTCCGAGGATGTGACTGGCAGTGCCCAAGAGCGCTACCAGGAGCTTCTGAACAGTCTGCTGGCTGAGATCAAGATCAGCAATCAATTAAAGGGCTATACCAATATCGTCTCCTATGAAGACCACCAGGTCATGACCCGCCCGGATGGTTTGGGGTATGATGTTTTCATCAAGATGGAGCTTCTTACCAGCCTGCCCAAGATGCTCCAGCAGAGAGATCTCACCGTGGCCGATGTGGTTCGCTTGGGCAGCGAGACGGCCACGGCGTTGATGGTTTTACAGCAAAATAAGATCGTCCACCGAGACATTAAGCCCGCCAATATTTTTATCAATTCCGGCGGCAACTTTAAGCTAGGCGACTTCGGTGTGGCCAAGATCATGGAGCGGGCCAACGAGGGGATGTCCATGCGGGGCACGCTCTCCTATATGGCGCCGGAAGTGCTGCAGGGCGAGGTGGGGGATTACCGGCTGGATATTTATTCCCTTGGCTTGGTCCTTTACCGATTGCTCAACTGCAACCGGGGACCCTTTTTGCCTCTGCCGCCGGAAAAGGTGAACCACACACAGGTATCCGAGGCAAATCGACGGCGGGTGCGTGGTGAGGTCATTCCCCCTCCCGCTATGGCGGATGAGGCGCTGGGACGAATTGTTTTGCGCGCCTGTGCCTTCTCTCCGGAGGACCGCTGGAGCAGCGCGAAGGAGCTTCATCAGCAGTTGGAGCAATATCTCGCGCAAGCCCCAGAAAGTGTGCAGTCTACCGTGGTGTTGAAGCGACAGCAGTCAAGTGTCGGAGGTGGTTCGACCTCCTCGATGGATCCAACGCAGAGCCTTACGCCGAGGACGTGGATTCTCCCGGATGACCCGACTGAAAAGATTTCCGGCAAAGGTATGTCGAAGGCGTCTGCTTCGGGGGGGCAGGGGGTGCCGAGTACGGGAAGACCGTCGGGAGGCGACCAGCCCATCCAGGCGCCTCCGCCCCAGAAGTCCCCGGAGAGACGTAGTACAGCCAAAAAGTCCGGATCCCGCACCCGACCAATCGTTTTTGCCGCTGTTGGCGTCTTGGCGGCTGCCATTGTCGCGGGCGGTGTGTTTCTGCTCGGCAGAGGTAGTTCCCGCCCTGCCCCCACGCCTGCGCCCACTCCGATTCCAACACACACACCATCCCCTCCCTCGGAGCCTGCCGCAACAGAGGAGCCGTCTCCTGTGCCTGAGGTCGTAGAGTGGCAAGACCCCTTGGTGGAGGCGGCCGCGCGCCGCGCCCTGGATAAGCCGCAGGGTGATATTTCCGAGGAAGATCTGGCCGGGCTTCAGGCGCTCCGTCTGACGGAGGAGGCCGGGCTGTGGCTGAAGACCTTGGATGACCTGGATTATATGCCCGCGCTGACGGCGCTCAATCTGCGTGAAGTGCAATTCTCCACCTCGGTGGACGCAAGCGCGCTGAGCAGGCTGACCAAGCTGGAGTCGCTGGATATGACAGGCTGCGGCTTGGGTGCGTTTGACCTTGACGTGCAGGAAAAGAACGCGGGCTCCGATACGCATTCTATGACCATTTTGGAGGCGGTCGCGGGCTTGCCCCAGCTCTCCTATCTGAATATCAGCGACAATGCTATTACGGATCTCACTCCCCTTCAGGGCTGTGATCAGCTCAAGACCCTTGTGGCCAACAATGTGCCAGCGAAAGATTGGTCGGTGGTCGAGGGGATCGACACAGTTTCGGGAATGCCAGAGCCGGAACCGGAGCCTACACCAGCTCCCACACCGAGCCCCACGCCAGCTCCCACCCCGAAACCTACGCCGACGCCCACACCGACGCCGAAACCTACGCCGACGCCGACACCGACGCCGAAACCTACTCCTAAGCCCACACCGACGCCGACACCAACGCCGGTTCCGACCCCCGCGCCTACGCCGGCGCCCACGCCTGCTCCTACCCCCACGCCCGCGCCTACACCTGTTCCGGTGAGCGGGGTATCCATTTCTCGGGGCAGCGCCATTTTGGATGTGGGTGGAAGGTTGAGCCTGTCCGCTACTGTCACCCCTTCCAATGCCGCTGACACCACTGTGCGCTGGTCTTCTTCGAACAGCGCGGTGGCCACTGTGGACAGTTCCGGGCACGTTACCGCGACAGGCGCGGGGACCGCCACCATCACGGCCTCCTGCGGCGGCCATAGCGCCACCTGCACCGTCTCCGTTGGCTGAGCGCAGCTGTTCCGTGCGATATCAACGGCGTTTGCGCGGAAGGCGTAACGCATAGAAAGGAGCTTTACGATGAATGTAAAAAAACGTATCGCGGCGATCCTGACGGCAGTTCTCTGCCTGTCTGTGGTGCCCGTCCCGTGCGCGCAGGCCGCCAACATCAACACGATCAGCAATGTGGCGGACGGCGGGATGTCCCATACTATCGTCCTGAAGTCGGATGGGACGGTGTGGGGCTGGGGCTCCAACCAGCAAATGCAGTTGGGTACGTCTCAGACCACAGATGAGACAAGTACGCCTCAGGAGATCGAGGGATTGGGGAATATTGTCGCGGTAGCCGCCGGCTATGACTTTTCCGCCGCGCTGCGCTTCGACGGCACCGTATATACCTGGGGCGGCGGCACCCAATCCCAGCCGACAGCAGTGCCTGGCTTGACTGGGATCGTCTCCATCTCCGCGGGACAAACCGACCTGCTGGCGCTGGATTACAAGGGTAACGTGTGGCAGTGGACCTTGGGCGGCACACCCGCGCAGGTGCCGGGATTGAGCCAGATCGCGGTCATTGACGCCGGCGGAAGTCACTATCTGGCGCTGACCCTCTCGGGAGACGTCTACGCCTGGGGCGGGAACTGGGATGGCCAGCTTGGGCTTGGCGACACCGAGGACCGCACCACGCCGCAAAAGCTGAACCTTCGCAACATCATCGATATTTCCGCCGGGCAGAGCCACTCGGTCGCGGCGGCTTACGATGGTGCGGTGTACGCCTGGGGGTCGAACACCTATGGGCAGTTGGGCAACGGGACTACGATGGATTCCCCTGAGCCTGTCAAAGTGAGTTCGATCTCCAAAGCCACCCAGGTTTCCGCCGGCAACGATGTTTCCCTGGCCCGCACGGAGGACGGCAAGCTCTACGCCTGGGGCTACGGTGAGTATGGACAGTTAGGAACTTCCGGCGCGAAGCTCACGCAGAGTTCTCCCAAGGCTATCTCCGGCCTGCCGGGGAAAGCGACTTTCCTCGCCTCCGGCGTGTATCACAATATGTGCGTTACCGAGAACGGAGTCCTGTATACCTGGGGCCGGAACAGGAACTACCAGTTGGGCAATCAAAAGAACAGCAACGCGGAAGTCCCTCAGCGCGCCTTTGACGGCGTCGTGACGGCAGAGAACTATGAGGTCGATGTTCTGGCCGGAGCAAGCTCCTGGGCGGTGGCGGAACTAGAAGCGCTCCACGCCAAGGATCTGATCACCCCGATGCTTTGGAGCAATTACCAGAACGATATCACCCGAGCCGAATTCGCGCACATCCTGGTCACTTTGTATGAGAAGGTCAAGGGCTCCAGCACTTCCGCCAGAGGCTCCATCCAATTCAAGGATATCTCTGGGCATCTGTTTGAGAGCGATATCATCAAGGCATATCGCTTGGGACTCACCAACGGCACCTCTGATACGACCTTCTCCCCGGACAACCCGCTGACCAGGCAGGAGGCCGCGACGCTGTTGTGTACGTTCCTCGCTCAAATACGCAACATCTCCATTCCCGAGCGGGTCACCAGTATGGCCTACTATGAGGATGCGGGCAGCATTGCGGACTGGGCCGTGCCTTATGTGGCCTATGCCTACCAGGAAAACATTCTGCAGGGCTCTGGCGATAACTTCAATCCCCTCAATCGCTTGAGCCGGGAGCAGGCACTGCTCATTGTGGCCCGCGTTGTGAACCTGTATAACTGGGGTTAAGGACACGGAGCATCTATGAAGCTTCAGATGGCCTGCGTGTGCCACAAAGGCAGGGTGCGTGGCAGCAACGAAGATAATTTTTACTTTGCCGGCGAGATGCTGGAGGAGGATAACAAGGGGTTAGACGCGGTGTTGTACTGCGAATGCCCGCTTGAGAAGGAGCAGGAAACCATCGCCATCTTTGACGGCATGGGGGGCGAAGTAGGTGGAGAGGCGGCCGCTTTTGCCGCCTCATCCACCCTTGCCGCGATCTTAGCCGCCCAGCAGCCGCCCCAGTTCCCGCAGGTTCTGGACCAACTGAACCAGGCTGTCTATCAAGCAGGGGTGGATCGTCATATGCAAAGCGTGGGCTGCACGGCCGTCCTCGCCCACTTTTCGGATGGAGATGTGACCGTCGCCAGTGTGGGAGACAGCCCCGCGTTTCTCTTTCGAGACGGTCAGCTGGAAAAACTTTCGCGGGATGATACCGACGCCGAACTGCTGCGGGAACTCGGCGTTACCAATCGAAAACCAAGGCTTACGCAATATTTGGGTATGGACCCGGAGGAGCTTGTCCTGGAGCCGCATATCGCGACCCGCTCACTGCGCGGGGGAGACATCCTCCTGCTGTGCAGTGACGGGCTGACCGATATGGTCCCCCAAAAAGAACTGGAGATCCAGTTGGCTCAAGGTGGCAGCGCGGAAGACCTGGCCCTCGTTTTGCTGAAGACCGCTTTGATCCGCGGCGGCGTTGATAATACGACCATCATTGTGGCTGTGGCAGAGCGATAGATTTTTTTGAGAGAAGGGGGGATCGATATGCAGTTGGCCGCGCAAATCGGTACGATCCAAAGAGATAGTCAAAAAATCAGTCTTATCCTCAACGCTCAGGAGCATTTGGACACAACTGGGCTGAAAGTCATGCAATATGTGGCTGACGATATAGGCCTCATTCCCGGATTTCAAGCGGACTATAATGACCAAATTCGAGTCAATTACAACATCTCCAAATACGCATCTCTGTCTTCCATGCTACCTCGGATAACTTCAGAACAACTGTTTGGCATTTTTGACAGTTTAGAGAATGTCCTGCGACAAATTTACAATGTTGGCTTTTTGCAGTACGAAAATATTAGTTTTGAGGCGGAGGATATTTTCCTGGATGTTATCAGCTACCAAGTGTACCTGATTTATCTGCCTGTAAAGTCTCAAAACGGACATATGAGTCAGATCAAGTTTGAAAATTATTTTCGAGATGCCATCAGTGGAATGATTGGTCGGCTCCCAGCGGATGACAAACTTTTGGGTTTGCGACAGCTTTTGGGGACTAATATGCCGCTGGAGGATGCCTTTCGCACGATTCGGGCAGGGGACTTTGTCCCCGTTGTGCCGGAGGAACCAGAGCCGAAAGAGCCGGAGCAAAAATCGGGCGGTCTGTTTAAAAAGTTGTTCGGAAGGAAGCCTCGGTGGATCTTGACAGGAACGGATACCCCGCAGGCGGTGACCCTGGTCATTGAAGGAGACGAATATACGGTTGGGAAAAACCCTCAAATGGTTCAAGGAGTGCTGGAGTTCAGCCGCACCATCAGCAGGCGTCATTGTAAATTTATTCAGGAGCAGGGGAAGTGCTTCCTGATGGATCTGGGAAGCGCCAATGGAACCTTTGTAAACGGAGAACGCCTGAAGCCGGAGGAAAGACGGGAAGTGTTTTCTGGAGACAAAATACAACTGGCTAACAGTACATTTGTGATAGAGAGGCGGTAAGGGACAAAGATATGAGCGAGTACACCATTGTTTTAGCGGATAAGGATGACGAGTTCCTTGCCACGCTTGAGTTAAGGCTGCAGGAGCGATTTGGAGATAAGGTCCACATCCAAACCTATTCTGACCCGGAACACTTTCATCTCTTCTTTTTGCAACCTCGCATTGTAGATATGCTGATCGTAAGCGATGAGTGGTACAGCGCGGACCTTGAGAGACATACGATCCATACCCTTATCCGACTGGCGGAAACGCAGGGCATGGAGGATGAGCCAACGGATGTTGGATTGGTCCTTTACAAATATGCCGGCATGAAAGAGATATTCCACGAGTTGAGCATTTGTATGTCGACCCGGCTGGATGGAAATGCAGAACAAGCGGGGAAAATGGTCTGTGTATATTCTGCCTGTGGAGGAGCGGGTACAACTACTGTGGCCCTGGGGCTGGCGTCGGCTTTGGCGCGTGCGCAGAAGACTGTACTCTATCTTGGCACGGAGAGTCTGCAAAGCGCTCCTCTTCCTTTGTCTGAACAAAAAGCGCTGCTGGACAGCCGCTTTGCCAATGCTATGCTGTCCCAGGACGAAGCACTGCCGGAGCTTGTGGCGGAAGCCCGTGAGCATTGTGGCTTTGATTTCCTGCCGTCCTTTGACCACTCGATTGCCACATATGGATTGACGCTCAAGCACTTTGAACTTTTGGCTGAGCGGCTCAGGGACAGCAACTCCTACCAGTATATTATCATCGATTGCTCCTCTGAGTTTACCGCGGAAAAATCTATGCTGATTAGTAAGTGTGATCATACGTTGGTGGTAACAGAACAGTCGTTGGCCGCCTGCCAGAAGACAAAAGCCCTGCTTCGGGATATCAATGTTCACGCCAGCGAAAGATTTTTCTTTGTCTGCAACAAATTTCGGCCAGGCCGCAAGAATTTTCTGAAGGACACACTGTTAGGAAAGGTGTCGATCCAGGAATATATTCCGCTGTATCAAAGTGATAATTGGCCCTCGCTGGAGGACTTAGCCAGTTGTGACAGTTTTTCTAAAATGGCCGGATGGATCATGTGAGGGAATGCTGATATGGATGAAAAGATCATTGTAACGCTGGTACTCCATGCACAGCAAAAGAATGTTGACATTGAAGTCCCGTTAGATGTTACTGCCCACGACTTGGTGGTGGGGGTCAATGAAGCGTTTGCGCTGCACATTCCCGTCGAGGATATCTCCAGATGCTATCTGGCCGCGGAAAATCCAATCGCGTTGGTCAAGGGGAAGCGCACTTTGAGAGAAATCGGCCTACACAATGGAACCGTTCTTCATCTTATGCCGAGGAGCAGTGGAGGGAAACAGGATGGCGGAAAACGCGTATAAGCTAACTATGCTGTTTCGCGGCACATATCGTGAAGTGGAGCTATCCGCTGAGACTCCAGACGAGTTCCAGGTGGGTGTGGGCCAAGGCTGTCATATTCGGTTTCGGAAGGAACTGTTTTTTGACGACTTCTATCTTGAATTTCGCCGTGTAAAAACAGGGTGGCAGTTGCGGTGTTCCCCCAACATCTACCTTACCCAGGATGGCGTGCTCAAGCAACAGTCCATCCAGCTTGTGCATGGACTTCACTTCCGTATTCTCTCCCAGGCGGAAACGGAAATGTTTCAGTGCAATTTTCTGTTGGACTTCGAGCAAGAAAATCACGCATATGATCGGCGGATCGATTTAAGCGGAATCGATCAGGTGCTAATCGGCGGAAGCGAAGAGTGCCACATCCTTCTCCGGGACGACTTGGTTGGCAATGACGTGATGGAATTGCTCAGGGAAAACGGACAGTGGACAGTTGCAGACAAGCGCAGCCGCTATGGAGTAGAGGTCAATGGAACGCTGATCAAAAGAGGAAAAGTTGCCCTGAATGACTACGACTTTTTCTCTATGGTGGGCCATTCTTTCTTTTTGAAGGAAGACGCCCTTTATACCGCAATCGACCAGGGAAGCACTGTGACATTGCCCTATACCGACCGCGCCGACAGCGGAAGTTGTATGGTATACCCTGCGTTTAACCGTAGTACACGCATTCAGTATCAGATGCCGGACAAGGAGATCGAGATACAGCCTCCGCCGCCCAAGCCATCCCGCAATAAAAAAGGATTGCTCTTTTCACTGATCCCATCGTTGGCCATGCTGGCCCTTGTGGTTGTTTTACGTGGGATCATGGGCGGCGGTGGAAGTTTTGTGATTTACAGTGCCTGCTCGATGGGAATTGGCATCATCATGTCGATTGCCACTTACTTTTCCGACAAGAAACAGTACAAGAAAGATGTGGCCTCGCGAGAGGAGGCTTACCAAGAGTATATCTCCCAGAAGCGCACAGATATCGAAGCGTTGCGAGAGGCGGAAAAAGAGACTTTGTGTCTCATTCATCCGGCGTTGGAAGAGAGTATCGCTGAAGCGGAGGCGTTTGGAAAGCGCATTTTTGAGATCGGCCCCCAGGATGCGGATTTTTTACAGACCCGTTTGGGCACTGGCCCTGTGGCATCCAGTTGCCCGGTACAGTATAGCAAGCAAGAATTTATTGACAAAGAAGATCCGATTTCCCTGCTGCCAGAAAAACTTGCGGAGGAGTATCAGATCCTTTCTGAGGCGCCGGTGATCGCTCATTTGGCGGATGCCAACGGAGTGGGATTTGTGGGAGAAAAGAACCAACTGGATGATATGGTGACGGTTCTTTCTTTGGACTTGGCTCTGCGGCATTTTTACAAAGAGGTCCGCCTTTGTTACCTTCTCGCGCCGCATGACGTCAGCCGGTTCTCTTGGCTACGCTGGCTTCAGCACACCCATAACCCCATAACAGGCGGAAGGGATTTCCTTTATGACGATGAAAGTGGACAGGTCCTTCTGGAGTTCCTTTATCGGGAACTCTCTGACCGCGAAGCCCTGCTGACAGAAAAACCGGAGGCATCGTTTTCTGAGCACTATGTTGTCTTCGCGCTGGATCAAACGGCGATTGCCAAACATCCGGTGAGCAAATTTATCGACTCTTGTTCAAAATACGGCTTTACTTTTCTTTTCTTTGAGAAAGCGGAGGAGCTTTTTCCGCGGGGCTGTGGGCAAATCGTGCGGCTAAATGATTTGCCTGGGGAAAGCGCGGTGCTGGAAGCTATGAACGGTGGGGTAATGCAGTATTTTACGCCAACTGTCGTTCCGCAAAGTATAGCTATTTCTACTACCTTACATCTGGCAGGCATCCATGTGGAGGAGGCCGCACTGGAGCAAGCCCTGACAAAAAACATTACCCTGTTTGAACTTCTAAACATTTTGACCCCTAGCGACATTGACTTGGGCACGGTTTGGGACAGTTCAAAAGTCTACAAATCCATGGCTGCACCCATTGGTATCAAGCGGAAAAACGAGATCGTTAGCCTGGATATTAGTGATAAGGCCAATGCTCATGGCCCTCACGGTTTGGTGGCCGGCACCACTGGCTCCGGCAAGAGTGAGATCCTGCAGACCTATGTGCTGTCTATGGCGGTTCGTTTCCATCCCTATGATGTGAGTTTTGTTATCATTGATTTTAAAGGTGGTGGCATGGCCAACCAATTCCGAAACCTGCCCCACCTGAGCGGTTCTATTACGAACATTGATGGCAGGGAAATTGACCGTTCTCTTCAGTCGATCAAAGCAGAATTGATTCGCCGACAGACTCTGTTTTCCCAGAGCGGCGTCAACCGCATCAATGACTATATCAAACTTTACAAATCTGGGGTGTTGGAACAGCCTCTGCCCCATCTTATTATGATCGTGGATGAATTTGCCGAACTGAAGGCGGAGTATCCAGATTTTATGAAGGAGATCATCAGCGCGGCCCGCATTGGACGCACACTGGGAGTCCATCTGATTCTAGCGACTCAAAGACCTTCCGGCGTAGTAGACAATCAGATTTGGAGCAACTCTAAATTCAAGCTGTGCCTCAAGGTACAAAATCGAGAGGACAGCAATGAGGTGCTCCATTCTCCGCTGGCCGCGGAGATCGTAGAACCTGGCCGGGCCTATTTTCAGGTAGGTAACAACGAGATTTTTGAGCTGTTTCAATCCGCATACAGCGGAGCCGCTCTCCCCAACGACAGCGGTGAGATGCGAACGCCCTGCGAGATCTCGTCAGTGAGTTTATCCGGGCGACGGACACTGCTCTATACCAACCAGGATAGAGCTGCCAATGAAAATGCACCCAAGCAACTGGACGCACTGGTAGACTACATTCATATGTACTGTGAGCAAGCCCACATCAAGAAACTTCCTGGGATCTGTCTGCCTCCTCTACCTCAGACCCTTTGGCTTTCCCAGTTGCCACCGCCCCAGGCAGAAAGCAAACTGGGCATTGTGGCGCCTGTGGGTATTTATGACGATCCGAGTACACAGAGCCAGGGCACCTATACGATGGATTTAACAGGTGAGAACTGCTTGGTCGTGGGAAGCACCCAAATGGGAAAGACGACTTTCCTGCGCACGGTTGCCAGAGCTTTGATCGAGAAGTATACGCCGCAAGAGGTGAACTTTTACCTGATCGACTGTGGAGCTATGGCCCTCATGCCCTTTTCAAAAGCTGCCCATACCGGCGGGGTTGTACTGACCCATGAGGAAGTCCGCATGGAAAACCTGTTCAAATTTTTGAACCGTGAATTGATTCGCCGTCGAGAGTGCTTTGCGCAAAAAAGTGTTGGCACCTATGCGGCATATTTGGAGGCCGGATTTACCGACTTGCCTCAGATCGTTGTCATGGTAGATAACATAGCCACCTTCCGTGAGTACTACGACAATCTGATGGACTCGTTTCTGTTCTTGACGCGAGAGGGTTTGGGCGCTGGCATTTCCTTTGTGGTCGCAAGTGCTCAGAGCAATGCGCTTTCCTTCCGGGCAATGGCCAACTTTAGTCGACGGATCGCTTTCACTTGCACAGACGACGATGAGTACTCCAACCTCTTTGGCCGCAGCGGGATATCCCCCAGAGAGACGCCTGGCCGAGCACTGGTGCAAGTAGATAAGCGGACGCTGGAGTGTCAAATGGCGCTGGGCGAAACAGGGACGCTGGAGATCGACCGCGCCAAAGAGTTGACTGAGTTTATCGACCTTCGCAACCAAGCATTTTTGGGACTGCCTTCTGCTGCCCCGATCCCCATGGTCCCGGAGCAGTTGGATGAGGAACAATTGGCCGCACAACATCCGGAAATGTTCCGAGCAGCATATCTCATGCCCCTCGGTATGGACTATGGTGCGGTGGATTGGGTCTCTCTAAACCTTGCGCAAGCGGGATGCTTTGTTTTGACAGGGCGTGACGACACCTTCCGAGTCAGCTTCACCAGGTACTTCCTCTCATCTCTTCAGAGAATGGCTGTTTTCAGCCCCATGGAGATCCATGTGTTTGATGGGATGGAAGGTGAACTCTCCATTGCGGAGGGGCTGGGGTGTGTAGACAGCTATTGCGCTGATACACAAGAGAGCTTATCCATGCTGGAGGATCTTTTCGCCCGCATGAAACGCAGGCAGACTTGGGATATTCTTACCGTACTGATTTTAGAGGACGAGAAGCTGGTACAAACCCTTTGCACCTCCCCAGAGTTCAATGGAATGTTTCTAAAACTGATCCAAAAGGGGGAGGAATACGGGGTCTTTCTGCTTTTGCCCAATGTACCCAATACCAACTTGCCCTTTAACGCCCCCGAGGCAATGAAAGCTCTGCGGGAACAGCGCCAGGGCATTCTGTTTGAAAGCCTGACCAACTCTAAGCTGTATGATGCCCCGTCAGGCCAACTGCTCCGGGCTCTCGGTTTGCCGAGTGGGGCGGGGGATTGTTACCTGTTCCAGAACCAGCAGGTCTTGCGTATTAAGGCGGTCCAGGCGAACAGGGGAAGGAGAGATGAAAATGTCCAGTAGTGCTGCCAGCGGAACCGGTTCGGGTGGATTTGCCAGCGGAGGCGGCGGCGGAGGCGGCGGTAGAGGCTTTACCTCCGGGACGATTCAGACCCGATCCATTGCGGAAACAAGAGAACAGATGCAGAAAATCGTATATCAGTTTAAAGAGCAGAAAAAAGCTGTGGCCGATGTGCGGACATTGCTCAGTTTGAACTGGGTGGGAGAAGGGCGCAACGAATTTGAAGCACAATATAATTTGCTGATTTCCAAAGTTTCTGATATTGGCGACACTTTGGATGAAATGTATAAAGCCTTGGTAGAGGCGGAAGCAAAATACCAGGAAGCCGATGACACCTATCATCAGGAGATGATCATGGGCCTGGAGGCCAATGGTTTCCAAGTCGATGGACAAAGCAGAACGATTCTCTCTGGCGATCGGATGAGTTCGGATGACAAAAAAGCGCAAGACAGCAGTCACGAGTAAGGGAGCGTGATTTCCGATGGCGTCCAGCAGTTATTATAGAAAGCAGGCCAGCGATTGCAGAAAAAAGGCAAAAGAATACAGAGAACAAATATCGACGCTACGTGCTATTTTGAAGGATGCGCAAAACCAGTTTGACGACAATGTGACCGATGTGAACAAGGCTCTGGACAGTTGCTATAACGACTTGATTGAAAATGGCGTGCGCGGTTTGTCATCTTTCCACAGCAAGCAGGCGACCTCTCTCACCAAAGCCAAAGAGATGAATGATGCGAACGATGTCGACCTGCTCTCACTCAAAAGTGCGCTCAACAGTGAAATCAGCAAGCTGACTCGGAAAGCGGACGAGGCTGATCGGGAAGCGGAGCGGTACGACCAGTTGGCACAGGAAGCGGAGGCAAGAGAGCGGGCCGCGGCGGCTGAGCGAATTGCCAAGCTCTTGGGTATGTAAGAAAGAGAGGAACTCATGGAATATCAGGTCACTTTTTCATATGACGCTCTACAGGATTCGGCAAAACAAGCCAAGAAAGCCGCTTCCCGGCTGGATAGTTACCAAAGTGAATTTCAAAAAAAGATCATAAAGAAGTTGAATCATTACAAAGGGAGATCCTGCGGCTATCTGGATGACGCTCAGGCGGCTGCCTCACGCAAATATACCGCATTAGGCAGGAAAGTGGAAATGCTTGAGCGATATCAGTCTGACCTCGAGGGTATAGTCACTGCGTGTAAAAGCACCGACAGGACGGTGGCGACCCGGGTCAAAACCCTCTGTGGTGACTTCACTACTCGCCATGGCATTCATGTTGGCGCATTAGAAAACGTCTTTGAGCACGGGAAAATATCGATTCGAAATACAAGCCGGGTTGGCCGGTTTACGGGAGATGTAGTCCAAGAGGGAAAGGATATCGTCCGTGAGGGCATTAGCGACCTCAGCTATTGGTATCAATATGAGGGCGGAAAATATGTCCTTTGGGAAAACGCGAAAACCATTCTGACTACGACATTGGCCGTGGCTGGAGCGGTTGCCGCTCTCCTGACCGCAGGTACCGCTCTAGCTGTCATATCGGCTGCTGTGGGAGCTGTGGCGGCGGTGTTTACCCTTGCCAATGGCGTGACAGACGTGGCATACAATCAAAAAGCGGCAGCGGCCGCGAAGGCCGGGGATCCGGCTTCGGCATATCGACTTAATCAGGTTGAAAGCGTCAGTGATTCTCTGAGATTGAGCTATAACCAGTCTGACCACGACTGGGCCAATGCTTATGACGCCGTCAAGGCCACTGTGGATACGCTCAAACTAGTAACAGATGTGGCAAACATGACTGCCAGCGGCATTGAATGGGTCACCAACGGGAAATTTGACGCCGGAAAAATGGACATATGGGAGGCAAAATGGAGCGACGTGAAACAAGGTGTGAGCTTGAAGTTAAACAATTTCAAGCAGGGAGCCAGCCAATTTGGCAGTGCGATAAAAGGTGGCCGGTGGACTGAACTTCGAAGGGACATTTTTGGCGCGGGGAAACGGTACCTTCTCAACATAAAAGAAGGAGCGACCAAAGACTTCCGAACTTTTGTTGACGTGGATAAGGAAGCCGTAACAAGGGCATCGGCTGGGATCAAGTGGATCTCCTCCGCGGTATCGACGGGAACGAGAACAATCGATCATTTTATCCTTCGAACGGATGTCAGAAATGATGATTTCTGGGAAGATACCGGGAAAGATATATTGAATCTTGGGGCCTCCGGCTTTGCGGGCCGTTCTCACGGCAGCAACAAAAAAGGTGACATCTCCATCGATGTGTCGGATACCGTAAAAATTTTTGAAGATGGATATGACCTGGTTGCCAAGGACGGCGTGTCGCTTTCCGAGCATTTGAATGGGAGGGACAGCGATCCACCAGGCAGCCAATTTCTCCAGGCGGCGCGACGGCTCAAAGAATTTCAGGAGCGTTAGCAGATGGCAATGGATGCAGAGCCAATGGCTCAATATCTCTTTCAAAGCGTGACCTTTAGGTTAGTACCCTATACAGGTCCCTTACACAAAATTCGTCCTTTTCTCAAGTGGTTGGCAATTGCTTACCTGGTAGTGGTGCTGGGAATCTCCACTCTGATCTTAAAGGAGCAATCTTTGGAAGCGTTCCTTGGTGAGGCGTTGCTCCCCGCTACTGCCATTGCCTGGTTGGTCCACACACGGGCCAGGTGGGAGGAGTTCGCTGAACCTGCGGAGATTTATTTTTACCCCACCTTTTTTGCCTTGGTGAAACCCGAAACACCGGTCCGGGAGTGGGGACGGGAAGTTTTCCTGCGGGATGTTTTCTCGATGGACTATAACGAGGTGGAGAAAATTTCCTATAACCTTGGGATAGAGCAGGTGGCCGTTGTTGGTCGGCTCCACTCCGCATTTTTCAATTATTGCGGAGAAGCCCGGACGGGGGTCTTGCCCACCCGGGAAAAGACAGTAAACGGAGCGGCCGCTTTTTGGTATACATCGTTTATGGATCCGGCTCTCAATGAGGAAATACTGGAGCGCTTAAGTCAGTACACAGGGAAAGAGATCACTCGCTTTGGGCATCCGCGCATGAAGTCCACTGCGCAAGAATGAAAAATGGAGGATCACGATGATGAATGAGGAACGCACGCGCGCGATAGAATTGAGCCAACAGGCACGGGTACTTATGGCCGCGGACAAAATGGACCAAGCAAAGACCCTTTTGGAGCAGGCGGTGGCCGCGGATCCTTCTTGCCCAGAGGTATATGACCACTTCGGTGCTTGGCACATGGCCAAAGGGGAGTTTGCTGAGGCCCGGGGGCAATTTAAAAAGGCGCTTCTGCTGGATAAGAACCGGGGCGCAACATATTTTGACCTGGGGAACGCCTACCTCATGCTGGGAGAACTGGAAAACTGTATCGAGAGCTACAATCGAGCGCTGACCAGTGGGTATGATACAGCGGGAATGCAGTATTATATGGCGCTGGCCTATGAGCAGATGGGAAATTTCGACTTGGTCCTCCGCCATTTGAACCGTGCAATTACCAAAGATCCTGCCGACCCTAATTTCAAGGTGAAAAGGGCGCATGTACTGATACAGATGCACAGATATGATGAGGCACTCGCCCAAGCGGAGGACTTGGTCCTCTCCTGCCCTGAACTCTATGATGGATACCATATTCGCACCAACCTGCTCCAGATGCAAGGTGACTATGAAAAAGCGCTGGAAAGTGCCCAGGACGCTATGAGCCGCTTCCCCAACGATGTAGGTCTTTGTCTAGACGAGGTCCGCTGTATAGCCCTGTGTGGTCACTTGGAGGAAGCGGACAACCGCTTGACCGAGGCTGCTCAAATGGCCTATTTTGAGGAGGAAAGGCCACGTTTCTATCAACTTAAGGCAGAGCTAAAGGCCCAAGCGGGAGATTTGACGGGGGCGATCGAAGCGGCAAGGGCTTGCCGCGGAGCGGACGGCAACCAGCCCAGCGATGTTGTTCTGCTGTTGATGGAGTTGCTGTCCGCCACTGAACAATATGAAGAACTCCTGAAAACAGCCGATGAGATCTATGAGCAAGATCGCAATGACCTCTGCTATCGGGCGGCTATCTTTTTCCGAGCGGCGGCGATGGAAAAGCTGGGGAGGCAAGAAGAGGCCCAGCAGTATTACCGGGATGCGATCACCCTCTACCGTACTATGACGTTGGAAGATCCCGCTCTGTCAGATGTGTACCTCTACCGAGCCATGGCCCATCGAGCGCTTGGGGAGTATGACAAAGCGCTGGAGATGACCAACTTCCTGATCACCTTGGATCCCACCCAGCCGGAACCGTATGATGTGCAGAAGCTTATCTATGAGGCGATGGGGGATCAGGATAAAGCCCAAGAGGCTCAGAAGATGGCCAACACCTTGAAAGATCCGGAAAAGGAGGATAAGAAGTGAGCGCATCTCTTTCTTACGAGAAGGGCGTCAGCTTAGCCTTTGACACCAGTGTTCTAAGAACTGCGGCGCAAAAATATCTCTCTATTTCCGGAGATCTGGACCATCTGAGCCAGGAGCTGCAATCTCTCCTGAAAGAGTTGACCAACTCCGCCTGGACTACCGAAGCTGGAAAAGCATTTCAGAAAATGGTGGAGATGGATTGGAGTAAGGCCTTAACGCGCTACTGTGAGCTGCTGAACACGCTAGCCGAGATATTGAAGGAAGCAGCAAATCGGTATGAAACCCTTGTGGATCATCATGTGCTGCCCCTCACGATGGCTTGAGCCATGGCATGCAATGCGGCCTTCAGAAAAGACCGTGTTACATAAATTATTTTGAAAGGATGGAACTGGTATGGCAAACATTCGTGTAACTCCGGAGGAATTGGAAATCCAGGGCAAAAACTTGGTCAGTTTGGCGAAGAACGAGATCGAAGCAATCCTTCGTCAGGTGGACACCCAGGTGCAGGCCATCTGTGACTCTTGGGACGGTCTGGCACAGGACGCCTTCCTGCTCTCCTACCAAGATATGAAGGAGATACTCGATCAGTTTCCCGTTGTGGTAGAGGGAATTGGCGGGCAGGCCATATCCGCCGCCCAGCGCTTTGCTGGCGTGGATACTGATTTGTCCAGTTCCTTCCACGCGGGCTAAGAGACGTAATCTCGTATCAAAAAGAGAGCCTTTCACCGCCGTCTAATCATGCGGCGGTGAAAGGCTCTCTTTTTCCTCAACTTGTTCACTGCTGTGTGCGGCGACTCCCGCCGGGATCCCGACCTCGCACCAATGCACACATGCTTGATCTTCCTCAGAAGGAGCCTTGTGGGAGAGCTGATGGAGCGCTGGGAGGGAGCTGGGGTAGGGTTGTCAGTATCAAAAACGCCCAAGGGGCCGGGTGGGGGCCCTTGGGCGCTGTTTGGCGGTGGAGAACGTCAAGAGAGAGGGGCGTAGTGGCAGTGGTCCAGGAAGTTGGAGAGGATGTCAGAGGGGGACGGGGTGAAGGAATCCTGGCAGGCGACCTCCACGGAGACGGCGCAGCCGTCGTAGACAGTAAAGGCGGAGGCCCCCTGGGCGTAGGCGGAGCCGGAGGGGAAGGTGTAGGTCAGGGCGGTGAAGTCCTGGCCGTTGTGGGTCTCCTGGGCGGTGGTGGACAGGGTGTAGGAGTCCTCGGCCAGAGAGAGCCACTCCTCCACGGAGGCCTGGGCGGCCTCATCGGAGCCCTGGTCGGAGAGGAGGACCACCACCTGGGCGTCGTACACCTGGACCTCCTCCCCCTCGCTGTCCGTGTGGGTCTGGGCCTCCCCGGCGGACCAGGAGGTGAAGTACAGGTTCTTGGAGCCCTTTACGTCCTGGAGGGTGAACGCCTCGCCGGGGCCCTCCACCCCCAGCTTCTGGCCCACCATGGTCCAGTTCTCGCTCCAGGGTTCGCCGTCCACCGCCACGGCGGGCAGCTTGGGGCCGCACCCGGCCAGAGCCAGCAGAAGGGCGCACAGCGCCGGGAGAGCCAATATCCGTCTCATTCGTTCACGCCTCCTATGTTACAGTTCCTCCGCCGGGGCGGAGGCCAGGTATGAAATGTATTGTGCAACGGCGTCCGCCCGGGGGGTGTTGGCGATCACCCCGAGGTAGACCTTCTTGGGGAAGCCGGCCTGGGCGAACAGGGGAAGGGAGGTGAGTTCCAGGGCGTTCACGTCCTCCCGGGTCTCCGCCTCATACCGGGCCGCCTCACCCAGCTGGTACTCGATGGCGTTGTCCTCCAAGATCACGGTGTTGGCGGTGAGGCAGGGGGCCAGCCGGGCCTGGAGGTCCGGGTCGGCGGCCAGCAGGTCGGGCAGGGGGAGGAGGTAGCCGCTGTGGGAGAGGATGTCGTACCCTTTGCGGTCCATGAGGGCCACGTCCAGCTGCTTGGACTCGATGGCGGAGACCACCTTCAGCCGGGAGGCGTAGCTGTACTGGTGGTCCTCCTGGGAGGGGTCGTCGGAGAGGTAGAGGGCCTGGTAGAGGTACACCTCCGCCCGCCGGGGGTCCTTGCCCAGGGAGGTGACAAAGTCGTCAGTCAGGCGGCCCTCCAGCGTCTCCCCCACGGAGACGTTGATGTGGGCGGCATACAGCACGGGCTCCTTCCGGGTGACGTGCTGGTACACCAGCGAGCCGGTCACCGCCAGGGCCACCACCACAAGGAAGATGGGGAGGCGGAAGTAGGTGAAGATGTACTCCATCTTCTGCGCCGGGCGCATCTGGCGAAAGGCGGACCACAGCGCCGCCCGGTCCTCTCGGGTCAGCTTCATGCGTCGTCACCGCCGTCGGCCTGGTCCGCCGCGGCCTCGTTGGGGTCGTAGGAGCAGGCCCGGATCACCCGGCCTAAGAGGTAGGAGCTGAGCAGGGCGCACAGGCCCTCCCCGAAGATGATCAGCGGGGTGAACAGGCTCACAACCGCGAAGAACATGGCGAAGTGGATGGCGAAGACCAGGATGGTGCAGAAGAGGTAGCGGGCGCCGATGAAAAAGGCGTTTTTGAGCATGGCCAGGTTGGTGTTGGAGACGCTGGCCACCAGGGGGAAGACGTAGATCAGGATGATGCAGTAGAAGACCGCCACGGCGATGACCATGGCCAGGATCACCGTCCACAGCACCGCCACCGGCCCGGTGGAGGCGGCCCGGAGGCGGTAGAGGAGGTAGCCGTCCCCCGCCAAAAAGAGCCCCGCGGCCAGCAGGATCAGCCACAGGACGGTGGACTGGCGGAAGTTCTCCCGAAAGGCCCGGAAGAAGGTCTGGGCCAGGGGGCCCTCCTCGTCCCGGGTGATCTTGAGGGTGGTGTAGTAGAGGGCGGTGGTGGAGGCGCCCACGGTGAAGATCGGAAGACAGCAGACGAACCAGAGCAGGTTGAGGTAGCAGCTGTAACAGAGCTTCAGCAGGACCTGGCTGAACGGGCTGTCGTAGGAAAAGAACTTCATCTTCCGCCCCTCTTTCCGCCCCGCCGCCCGGGAGGGCGCGGGGTTTCTTACCTTGGATGGTAACATAGAAGTGTGCAAATGTCAACACGCGGGGGGCAAAAAGCCCGGAGGACGGGGGCTTGACCGGCAGGAGTGTACAAAAATCGCCTTCAAAATTGTGCAAATAGGAAAAAATATGTGCAAACGTAAAAATCAGTGTTGACATTTTGCTAAACCGGGCATACAATCATGGCGTCCCAGAGCACGGCACGGCGCGTCTTTGGGCGGGCAGACCACGACCCCGGCGAAAATCAAGAAAAAGGAGGAGAATTATGTGAGTAAAACCCCCCGCGGCACACTTGCCCAAAAGGGCGGAAGCTCCAGGGTCCACAACACCCTGGTGTATATCCGGCAGCACTGGCAGCTGTATGTGTTCTTCATCATGCCCGCCTTCCTGCTGACGGTCATCTTCCGCTACATCCCCATGGGCGGCATCGCCATCGCTTTCACAGACTACAACCCCATCCAGGGCATCCTGGGGAGCGAGTTCGTCGGCGTGTCGCACTTCACGCGATTCTTATCATCTCCCGACTTTTTGAGCTACTTGGTCAACACCCTGAAGCTGAGCGTTTTTGGACTGCTTTGGGGCTTCCCGGCGCCCATCCTGCTGGCCTTCCTGCTCAACCGCATCCTGAGTAAAAAGCGCAAGCAAAAGATCCAGTTGGTGCTGTATATGCCCAACTTCATCTCCGTGATCGTGCTGTGCGGTATCGTGCGCATCCTGCTCTCCCCCACCGGCATGGTGAATATGCTCCTGGGGACCTCCATCAACTTCATGACCCTGCCCCAGGCGTTCCGCACCATCTACATCGCCAGCGGCATCTGGCAGGGGGCCGGTTGGTCTTCCATCATCTACACCGCCGCCCTCTCCAACGCCAGCAAGGACCTGAAGGAGGCCGCCGTCATCGACGGGGCCAACCTCATCCAGCAGATCCGGGCGGTGGAGTGGCCCGCCATCAAGGACACCGTGCTCATCCAGTTCATCATGTCTGTGGGCAACATCATGTCCATCGGCTTCGAGAAAGCCTACGCCCTCCAGACCGACCTGAACATGGCCTCTTCCGAGATCATCTCCACCTACGTGTATAAGCTGGGCCTGATCCAGGCCGACTTCGGCTTCTCCACCGCGGTGGGTCTGTTCAACACGGTCATCAACGTCATCCTCTTGATCTCCATGAACGCGATCGTCAAGAAGATGAACGATGGCAAGGGCATCTAAGGGGGGAGGAGAGACGCTATGAAAGCGAAAGCTGTGAAGAAAAAAAGCGAGTTCGCCAAGCTGCCCACAGGGGACAAGGCCATCCTGACCGTCGCCTACATCATCCTGGGCCTGTTCCTGCTGGCGATCATCCTCCCGGTCATCTACATCATCCTGGCCTCCTTCATCGACCCGGTCACGCTGCAGAACAAGGGCCTGACCTTCGACTTCAGCAAGTGGACGCTGACGGCCTACGAGCGGGTGATGACCAACTCCCAGATCTGGGTGGGCTTCAAAAACGCCCTGATCTACTCGGTGGAGTTCACCGTGCTGTCCGTGGCGGTGACCCTGTTGGCGGCCTACCCCATGTCCCGGCCTGACTTCCGGGGCAGAGGGTTCTTCAACGTCATCTTCGTCATCACCATGTTCTTCGGCGGCGGGCTGATCCCCACCTACCTGCTCATCAACGACCTGGGCCTGTACGACAACCCGCTGGCCATCCTGCTCCCAGGGGCGTTCAGCGTGTGGAACATGATCATCGCCCGCACCTACTACCAGGGGATTCCCCGGGACCTCCAGGAGGCGGCGGACATCGACGGGGCCACTGAGATGCAGTACTTCTTCAAGATCCTGCTCCCGGTGTGTACCCCCATCATCGCCACCATCGCCATGTGGAACTTCGTGGGGATGTGGAACAGCTACTTTGACGCCATGATCTACCTCAACTCCGCCAGCAAACAGCCCCTGCAGTTGGTCCTGCGCTCCATCCTGATCCAGAGCCAGCCGGAGCCGGGCATGGTCTCCGACATCCAGAGCACCGCCCAGCGGGCCCAGTTGGCCGAGCTTTTGAAGTACGCCACGATCATCATCTCCAGCCTGCCGCTGATGATCATGTATCCCTTCTTCCAGAAGTATTTCGACAACGGCATCATGGCCGGCGCGGTGAAGGGCTGATCGCCCGGACGCGCCACATACATGAGCGGCAAGGGAAAGGAGAAACGACGATGCGTAAATTTTCTCGCACGGGGGTCGCCCTGGTCCTGGCCCTGGTCCTGACCGCCGGTCTGCTGGCCGGCTGCGGCAGCAAAAACCTGCTGGGCGACAACAGTCTGGGCCTGACGGTGGATCCCGCCGAGGTTGCCATGCCCCTGGCGGAGCCCGCCACCCTGAAGGGGCTGACCAACTTCCCCGCCGGGACCGAGTCTAACCCCAACAACCGCACCATCTTCAAGCGCCTGGAGGAGCAGACCAACGTCCACATCGACTGGCGCACCATCCAGAGCGACCAGTGGGGGGACAAGATTGCCCTGGAGATGGCCACGGTCACCACCATGCCCGACTTTGTGTTCAACGCCGGGTTCGGGGAGTCCGACCTCCAGAAGTACGCCAAGTGGGGCGCTATCATCCCCCTGGAGGAGTACATCGACAAGTATATGCCCAACCTGTGCAAGGTCTTTGAGCAGTCCCCGGAGTACAAGGCCATGTGCATGGATGTGGACGGCCACATCTGGGCCCTGCCGTGGATCGAGCAGCTGGGCTATCAGGAGACCGCCATCCAGCTGCTGGACAATATGCCCTTCATCAACACCGACTGGCTGGACTTCCTGGGTCTGGAGATGCCCAAGACGGTGGACGACTTTGAGAACGTACTGCTCGCCTTCCGGGACAACGCCGCCGAGCTGAAGAAGGAGTTCAACATCGACGGCAGCATTATCCCCATGTCCTTCATCATGAACGACGGCGGCCAGGACCCCTACATCCTCATCAACGGCTTCGGTGAGGGCTACGGCGACCCGGACACCTGGAAGCACCTGGTGGTCACCGACGAGGGCAAGGTCATCAGCGACGCCACCACCGAGGGCTTCAAGAAGGGCACCGCCTGGCTCCATGAGCTGTACGCGGAGAACCTGATTGACCCGGACGCCTTCACCCAGGACTGGGCCACCTACGTGGCCAAGGGCAAGAGCGGCCGCTACGGCGTGTGCTTCACCTGGGATGTGGGCAACGTGGCCTCCCTGGAGGGTTGGGCGCCCCTGCCCATGCTGGAGGCGGACACCGTCAACATCACCCCGGACACCGCCTCCTACACCTCCGGCTTCCAGCGGGGCCGCTGCGTGGTCACCGCCAAGGCGGAGAACCCCGCCCTGGTCTGCTCCTGGCTGGACCAGATGTACGTGCCCATCCAGTCCCCCCAGAACAACTGGGGCACCTATGGCGAGGACGACGAGTTCGACATCTTTGAGATGAGCACCAACGATGCCGGCGAGCCCATGCTCCGCCACGCCCCCCTGGGCGACGCCTCCCCCGTGGAGGTCCGGGAGGCGGAGAGCGTGAACGGCCCCCTGGCCGTGCTGGACAGCTACTACGGCGTGTACGTCACCCTGCCTGACGACGCGGCCTACCGGCTGGAGTGGATCAAGGACGTCTACACCCCCGTCTGCCACGCCAAGTACTGCCTGCCCAACTTCTTCATGACCCAGGAGGACACGGTGCGGGACTCCAACCTGTCCACCGACCTGGCCAAGCGGATCAACGAGTTCAAGTCCCGCTCGGTGATGGAGGGCTTTACCGACGCCGACTGGGATCAGTTCCAGGCGGATCTGAAGGCCTACGGGCTGGTCGAGTACGTGGCCCTCTACCAGAAGTACTTTGACGCCTACCTGGCCCAACAGCAGTAAAACACCCCCCGGGGAGGCCAAATCCCCAGGGGGCCGACAGGACCGACCGAGACCACGCCGATGGAGGTTGTTGCTATGATCAGCGATATTCTGAGAGAGGCGCGCAGACATGAGGAACTGGCGGAACAACAGATCCCCGCCCTCGGCCGACCCTCCTTCCACCTGTCCTCCCGGGCGGGGTGGATGAACGACCCCAACGGGTTTTCCTTCTACCGGGGGGAGTACCACCTGTTCTACCAGTACTACCCCTACGAGTCCAAGTGGAACTCCATGCACTGGGGCCACGCCGTCAGCCATGACCTGCTCCACTGGCGCTACCTCCCCGCCGCCCTCGCCCCCGACACCCTGGCGGACAAGGACGGATGCTACTCCGGCAGCGCCGTGGAGCTGCCCGACGGGCGGCAGCTGCTGATGTACACCGGCGTGGTGGAGGGGCCCCGTCAGCCCGACGGCACCCGGACGGAGATCCAGACCCAGTGCCTGGCGGTGGGGGACGGGATGAACTACGAGAAGTACGACCAGAACCCCGTCCTCACCCACGCCGACACCCCGGAGGGCAGCAGTCCCTACGACTTCCGGGACCCCAAGCTGTGGCGGGAGGCGGACGGGACCTACCGCTGTGTGGTGGGCAGCCGCCCCGCCGACGGCAGCGGGCAGATCCTGTACTACTCCAGCGAGGACGGCTTCCACTGGCGCTTTGAGAGCGTCCTGGTGGAGAACCGGGGGAGATACGGGCTGATGTGGGAGTGCCCCGACTTCTTCGAGTTGGACGGCGTCCACGTCCTGCTCACCAGCCCCCAGGATATGCTGCCCAGCGGCTTTGAGTACCACAACGGCAACGGGGTGCTGGCCCTCATCGGCGACTTCGACCCGGAGCGCGGGACCTTCACTCCCCGGCACGACCAGTCGGTGGACTACGGCATCGACTTCTACGCCACCCAGACCCTGCTGGCCCCGGACGGGCGGCGGATCATGATCGCCTGGATGCAGAACTGGGACACCCTGTCCATCGCCTCGCTGAAAGCCCCCTGGTTCGGGCAGATGACCCTCCCCAGAGAGCTGTCCGTCCGGGACGGCAGGCTGTACCAGTGGCCCATTCGGGAGCTGGACGCCCTGCGGAGCGGGCGGGTGGCCTATCAGGACGTGACCTTCGAGGGGGCCCTCACCCTGGAGGGGATCCGGGGCCGACAGGTGGACGTTACCATCACCCTGCGGCCTGGGGACGAGGGACAGCTCTATCAGAAGTTCGCCGTCTGGTTCTGCCAGAACGACACCTACCACGTGGCCATCAGCTTCCGCCCCGGGGAGTCCATCCTGAAGATCGACCGGAAGTTCTCCGGGTCCCGGCGGGCCATCATCCACCAGCGCCGGTGCGCGGTGCCCAAGCGAAACGGAGAGATCACCTTCCGCATGATTTTGGACCGGTACAGCGTGGAGGTCTTCGTGAACCAGGGCGAGCAGACCCTGTCCGCCACCATGTACACCGACCTGGCCGCGGACGGCTTCAAGTTCTTCGCCACCGGCAAGGTCACCATGGACATCGAAAAGTACGACCTGGACTTGGACCCGGCCAACGAGCCGACGGAACAGGAGGTGCGCGAGGATGGTAGAGATCTTTGACGTGGTCGCCCTGGGCGAACTGCTCATCGACTTCACGGAAAACGGCGTCAGCCCCCAGGGGAATCCCATGTTCGAGGCCAACCCCGGCGGCGCCCCCTGCAACGTGCTGGCCATGCTGTCCAAGCTGGGCAAGCACACCGCCTTCGTGGGCAAGGTGGGGGAGGATATGTTCGGCGCCCAACTCCGGGCGGTGGTGGAGGAGGCGAGGATCCGCACCGACGACCTGGCCTCCGACCCCAAGGTCCACACCACCCTGGCCTTCGTCAAGACCCTTCCGGGGGGCGACCGGGACTTCTCCTTTTACCGGGACCCCGGCGCGGACCGGATGCTCACCCCGGAGGAGGTCACCCCCGACCGGGTGGCCCACACCTGCATCTTCCACTTCGGCTCCCTCTCCCTCACTCATGAGCCGGTACGCGCCGCCACGGTAAAGGCGGTGGCCCTGGCCAAGGAGAGCGGCGCGCTGATCTCCTTCGACCCCAACCTCCGCCCGCCCCTGTGGGACGACCTGGAGGAGGCCCGGGAGCAGATCGCCTGGGGCCTGGCGCGGTGCGACGTGCTGAAGATCGCCGACAACGAGGTGGAGTTCATGACCGGCGAGACGGATATCCGCCGGGGGGCGGCTATCCTCCGGGAGCGCTACCCCAACATCCAACTGCTCAACGCCACCGCCGGAGCGGAGGGGAGCTACGCCTTCTACGGCCAGGCGGAGACCTTCCAGCCCGCCTTCCGGCTGGGCGGCACCATCGAGACCACCGGCGCGGGGGACACCTTCTGCGCCTGCGTACTGAACTTCATTCTGGAAAACGGTCTGACCGACCTGAGCCGGTCCGACCTGGACCGGATGCTCCGCTTCGCCAACGCCGCGGCGTACCTGGTCACCACCAAGAAAGGGGCCATCCGCTCCATGCCGGAGCGGGAACAGGTGGAGGCGCTGTTGCTGTAACGGCGCGCGGCCCCATAGTTTCATGGCGACCGGCCACTCCACACCATGGTCGGCGCACATTCAAAAAGGAGGTAATCATTTCCGTGTGGCTCGCGGTGCGGCAGCGTGGAGACCTGTCGTAACGCGGCGCGCCCCTCGCGGGCGGCTGTGAGGCGGTCGGGCGGAGGCCCGGCAGTCAGAGCCGATCTCTATGGCTAGTGTTGTGCTGAAAAATCTGAAGAAGGTCTATGACAACGACGTGACCGCCGTGCAGAACGTCAACCTGGAAGTGGCCGACGGGGAGTTCATCGTGCTGGTTGGCCCCTCCGGCTGTGGCAAGTCCACCACCCTGCGGATGGTGGCCGGCCTGGAGGACATCACCGAGGGCGACCTGTTCATCGGCGACCGCCGGTGCAACGACGTGGCCCCCAAGGACCGGGACATCGCCATGGTCTTCCAGTCCTACGCCCTCTACCCCCACATGACCGTGCGGGACAACATCGCCTTCTCCCTGAAGCTGCGCAAGGTCCCCAAGGACGAGATCAACCGCCGGGTGGACGAGGCCGCGGAGATCCTGGGCATCACCGAGTACCTGGACCGCAAGCCCAAGGCCCTCTCCGGCGGCCAGCGCCAGCGGGTGGCCATCGGCCGGGCCATCGTCCGGGAGCCCAAGGTCCTGCTCATGGACGAGCCGCTGTCCAACCTGGACGCCAAGCTCCGCAACCAGATGCGCGCGGAGATCATCAAGCTCCGCAAGCGCATCAACGCCACCTTCATGTACGTCACCCACGACCAGACCGAGGCCATGACCCTGGGCGACCGCATCGTCATCATGCAGAAGGGCGGCTTCGTCAACCAGATCGGCACCCCCCAGGAGCTGTACAACTGCCCGGTGAACCTGTTCGTGGCCGGCTTCATCGGGGCGCCCCAGATGAACTTCTTCAACGACGCCAAGCTGGGCATCCGGGACGGGCGGTACTTCGCCTCCATCAAGGGCAAGGACTTCGAGCTGTCCGAGCTCCACCAGAAGGCCCTCAAGGCGAAGGATCAGAAGCCCTGCGACATCGTGGCCGGCATCCGCCCGGACCACGTGGTGCTGGGGGAGGGCGGCCTCACCGGCACGGTGGAGGTCACCGAGATGATGGGCTCCTCCCTCCACCTCCACACCGACTGCCAGGGGGACGACATCGTGATGATCGTCTCCACCGTGGGCCTGGACCAGGGCCTGATCAACGGCACCACCAAGACGGTGAGCTTCAACTTCCCCGCCGAACTGCTCCAGATCTTCGACAAGGAGACAGGGAACAACCTGGTGTGGTACGACGAGGCCTCCGCCAAGGCCAACCACCCCGTCTGCGCCAAGTATTGATCCCTGCCCGTCCGGCTGACCATCCGGCCACGCCGCGCATTTGACCGTCTGGCGAAATGGCCGTAGCGATACGGCCATTTCGTGTTTTTACCCACCTCTCTCCCAGCCGCCCGACGGCGGCCCGGGAGCTCTCGCGCAAGGGGGGCAGAGCCATGTCACATCTCTATTATAAGGACGCGCAAAAGATGGGCCTCCGGGAGTTCCGCGCCTGCGCCGCCCAGGGCCGGTATCCCTACCTCCTCTCCCTGGAGGAGCTGGTCCCCCAGGAGCGGATCGCCCAGGGGATCGACCTGGGGGAGGTCCAGATCCCCATGGAGTTCATCGTGGGGGGCCGGGGGAAGGTCTTCGCCCGGAACTTCATGCCGCTGGTGGAGGAGGACTCGGAGTTCGCCGACAAGTGGAAGAGCCTGTGCCAGGCCCACTTGGACGAGGGCATCCGGGACCCCATCAAGGCCTACGAATACCTCAACCGCTTCTACGTGGAGGAGGGGAACAAGCGGGTGAGCGTGCTGAAGTACTTCGGCGCGCCCAAGGTCTACGCCCGGGTCATCCGCGTCCTCCCGGAGCGCAACGGCTCGGCGGAGGTGGAGCGGTACTACGCCTTCGTGGACTTCTACGCCGCCAGCAAGGTGAACTTCCTGGAGTTCTCCAGGCCGGAGGACTACGCCCGGTTCCAGAGCTTGATGGGCAAGGAGCCCGGCGAGGCGTGGAGCGATGAGGAGCGGGCGGGGCTGAGCGCCGCCTACTACCGCTTCCGCCAGGCCTACGACGCCCTGGGCGGCAAAAAGCTGACCTCCACCGCCGGGGACGCCATGCTGGTCTACCTCCAGATCTACGGCTACCAGGCCCTGCGGGGGAAGACGGAGTCGGAACTCCGCCAGGCCATGTCCAAGGTGTGGGAGGAGATCGCCCTGCAGCAGGAGAGCCCCGCCATCGACGTGAAGCTGGACCCGGCGGAGGAGAAGAAGGGCCTGCTGTCCAAGCTGTTGCCCAAGGAGGAGGCCAAAAAGCCCATGAAGGTGGCCTTCCTCCACGACAAGACCCCGGAGGTCTCCGGCTGGACCTACGGCCACGAGCTGGGCCGCCGGCACCTGGAGCGGGTGTTCGGCGGGGAGGTGGCCACCACCGCCTACTGCGACGCCATGGAGGGCGACCCCCGGAAGGCCATCGAGGACGCCATCGCCGATGGCAACAGCGTGGTCTTCACCACCTCCCCCCGACTCCTGCCCGCCAGCCTGCGGGCGGCGGTGGACCACCCGGAGGTCATCATCCTGAACTGCTCGCTGAACAAGTCCCACCGCTACATCCGCACCTACTACGCCCGGATGTACGAGGCCAAGTTCGTGGCCGGGGCCATCGCCGGCGCCCTGGCCGGGAGCGAGGGGGTGGGCTACATCTGCGACTACCCCATCTTCGGCCAGGTGGCCGGGATCAACGCCTTCGCCCTGGGGGCGCAGATGACCGCCCCCGCCGCCCGGGTCTACCTGGAGTGGTCCTCCGTGGGCGGGGCCAAGGCGGCCGCCCGGCGGCTCACCGACCGGGGGGTCCGGCTCATCTCCTCCCAGGACCTGGCCAAGCGGGAGAACTGGGACCGCAGTCCCTTCGGCCTCTCCCTGGTCACCGGGGAGGACCAGGTCAACCTGGCCATGTCCGTGTGGAAGTGGGGGACCTATTACGAGGCCCTGGTGCGGGCCATCCAGAGCAAGACCCTCCAGAGCGAGTACCACGAGAGCGCCAAGGCCCTGAACTACTACTGGGGGATGTCCGCCGGGGTGGTGGACCTGGTCTGCTCGGACAACCTGCCCGACAGCGCCCGCCGACTGGCCGCCCTGCTGAAAGACAGCATCCGCCGGGGGGTCTGCGACCCCTTCCGGGGCCCGCTGTACGCCCAGGGGGGCCGGATCGTGGCCCGGAAGGGGGAGACCCTGGAGCTGGGGGAGATCATCGACATGAGCTGGCTCAACGAGAACGTCCAGGGGTCCCTGCCCGCCTACGAGGAGCTGGACGACACCGGCAAGGACACCGTGGGCATCGTGGGCGTGGAGCCCACGGCGTAGGGAACGAGCGCCGGGGCGCGCCCCGGCGGGAGGTGGAAAAGATGGAGATCCTGGCCGTTTCAGACGTGGCCGCCCAGTACTATTATGACTACTACACGCCGGGGCGGCTGGACCGCTTCGACCTCATCCTGGCCTGCGGCGACCTGGACCCCGGCTACCTGGAGTTCCTGGTCACCATGGCCCACTGCCCCCTGGTGTACGTCCGGGGCAACCACGACGACAGGCTCCTGGAGGAGCCGCCGGAGGGGTGCATCTGCGCGGAGGACCGGGTGGTGGTGGTGGGCGGCGTGCGGATCTTGGGCCTGGGCGGCTCCTACCGCTACGGGGACGGGGAGAATATGTTCACCGAGTGGCAGATGCGTCGGCGGATCCGGTGGCTGCGCCCCGCCCTCTGGTGGCACAGGGGGATCGACATCCTCCTCACCCACGCCCCCGCCCGGGGCATCAACGACCTGGACGACCTCTCCCACCGGGGCTTCCAGTGCTTCGGGGACCTGCTGGACCGCTACCACCCCAGGTACTTCGTCCACGGCCACGTCCACCGCAACTATGGCGTCAACATCCCCCAGCGGACCCAGCTGGGGGACACCACCGTCATCAACGCCTACGACCACTGCGCATTCACCCTCTGAGCGGTCTCAGAAAGTTTACATTTTGCACATCTTGCTTTTCCTTTCGCATTGTAGTATACTAAATTGTAAACAGGGCCCCTGGCCCGGATGACCCCGCCTGGGGCGGAACGTGGATGGAGGTGACCACATGGCGAGGAAACGGATCACGATGCAGCAGTTGGCGGACGCCTGCGGCCTGTCCCGGAACACCGTGTCCAAGGTCTTCAACGACCGGGGCTCCGTGCCGGAGGCCACCCGGCAGACGGTGCTGCAAAAGGCGCGGGAGCTGGGGTACTACCAGCCCTTTGAGGAGCCGGCCGCCGCCGTGGAGCCGCCCAAGTTCCAGAACATCGCTCTGCTCACCCGCCACCCCCCCACGGAGGCGCACTTCGGCACCTTCTTTCTCCCCGCCTTCATCGACCGGCTCAGCCGGGCGGGGTATATGCTGACCATGCACGAGGTCACCCCGGAGCAGATGGCCGCCCGCGTCCTGCCCCCCCACGTCCCCCTGGAGCAGCTGGCGGGGCTGTCGGTGATCGAGTTGTTCGACCAGGGCTATCTGGAGATGCTCTGCTCCCTGGGGCTGCCCTGCATCTCGGTGGACTGCAGCGCGGAGACCTACCTGGCCCCCATGCGGTGCGACGTGGTCTGTATGGAGAACACCGCCGGCACCGCCGCCGTGGTCCGGCACCTGCTGGACGCCGGGGCCAGGCGGCTGGGCTTCGTGGGCGACCCGGAGCATTGCAGCAGCTTCCGCCTGCGGCACCTGGCCTTCTCCATGGTGCTGAAGCAGGCGGGGATCCCCGTGGACCCGGCGCTGAGCATCCTGGACGAGGACGCCCCCGATTACAGCGACGTGGACTGGCTCTACGAAAAACTCCGGCAGATGCCCGCCGCCCCCGACGCCCTGGTCTGCGCCAACGACTTTCTGGCCCTCAGCGTGATGCAGGCCCTGAAGCGCCTGGGCCTGTCCATCCCGGAGGACGTGATGGTGACCGGCTTTGACGGCACGCCCCAGTCCGCCGTGGTGGAGCCCTCCCTCACCACCGTGCAGATCCCCAACCCGGAGATCGGCTACGTGGCCGCGGACGTCCTGCTGGAGCGCATCCGGGAACCCGGCCGCCCCTTCCGGGTGATCTACGTGCAGACCACCCCGGTCTGGCGGGGCTCCACCGCCCGGGAAACCCCCTGAACAAGACCGACTGCGCCGCCCCCTCCCGCCCTGGGAGGGGGCGGTTTTTCGCGCCTCTCCACCGCCCCGGCGCGGGAAGTTTTACAAAACGTAAATCATCCAGCGGGCGACCCCTTATGTTTTGCACAAAGAGAAGTGCTCATATTTTGCTATTTCGCTGAATATTGGTTGCATATCCGTTATTTTATTGACAGGGTGTAAAAATCGTTATATATTTATGTCGCTAAAAATTTACAAAATGCAAACCGAGGCACCACCCACCCACCGCGATCCCAGCGCGCCTTGCCTGTCCGCCGAGGGGAAGGCGAACCAACAAGGAGGTTAGGACGGATGAAAACACTGAGGAAGCTGACCGCCGCCACACTGGCGCTGGCTCTGCTGCTGTCCCTGCTGGGCAGCGGCGCCGCCTTCGCCGCCACCGTGACCACCCAGAGCGAGGTGGCCTACGTCCCCCTGGGACAGACCGGCGCCGTGGTCTACGAGCGCCACGAGGCGGGCTACACGGTGGCCCTG
>CANQMK010000010.1 GCA_947624895.1 uncultured Oscillospiraceae bacterium
GCAGACGCTTGGAGACCTCTTCCAGCACGTCAAAGCGCAGGGGAGGGGGCACCAGGATGCCCTTCTCGTTGCGGGTGCACTGGTCGGCGGTGAACTTGTAGGCGCCGTGGCTGGTGCCGATGGCGATGGCCAGGGAGTCGCACCCGGTCTTGGAGACGAACTCCTCCACCTCTTCGGGGCGGGTGTAGGAGGCGGCGTGGGCGTCCACCTTCACCTCGTCCTCGATGCCGGCCAGGGTGCCCAGCTCGGCCTCCACCACCACGCCGTGGTCGTGGGCGTAGTCCACCACCTTCTTGGTGATCTCGATGTTCTCCGCGAAGGGCTTGGAGGAGGCGTCGATCATCACAGAGGTGAAGCCGCCGTCGATGCAGGCCTTGCAGGTCTCAAAGTCGGGGCCGTGGTCCAGGTGGAGGACGATGGGGATCTCGGGGCACTCGATGACGGCGGCCTCCACCAGCTTCACCAGGTAGGTGTGGTTGGCGTAGGCGCGGGCGCCCTTGGAGACCTGGAGGATGACGGGGGCGTGCTCCTCCTTGCAGGCCTCGGTGATGCCCTGGACGATCTCCATGTTGTTGACGTTGAACGCGCCAACGGCGTAGCCGCCCTCGTAGGCCTTCTTGAACATTTCGGTGGATGTGACAAGAGCCATGATTACCAACTCCTTTGTTCAAAATTCGTACATATTGTACCATGGCCCACCGCTGATTGCAAGGGGATTTATCACATTTTTCCCAAATGAGGCATAGACTGGCGGGAAAGGGGAGAACGCCTATGCCACGCGATCTGACGCCGCCCATCCCATATGACCGGGTCCGGGCGGTGGCCTACGCCCACCGCTGGGCCTATGGACGGAACCCGGCCTACTACGACTATGAGGCACTGGGGGGCGACTGCACCAACTTCGCCTCCCAGTGCCTCTTCGCCGGGACGGGGGTGATGAACTACACGCCCACCTTCGGCTGGTACTACATCGACGCCAACCAAAAGGCACCCGCCTGGACGGGCGTGCCGTACTTCTTCAACTTTTTGACCCGCCTGCCGCCGCCGGGGCCGGGGCCGGTGGGGGTGGAGGTGGACAGCCTGGACCAGCTGGAGCCGGGGGACTTCGTCCAGCTCATGTTCCGGGAGGGGGTGTGGGGCCACACGCCTATCATCGTGGCCATGGGGCGGCGGCCCGACCCGCGGAACACCCTGGTCGCCGCCCACTCCTATGATGTGGACAATCGGCCCCTGAGCAGCTACCAGGTCCTGCGGCGGCGGTATATCCACATTCTGGGTGCGTATCCCCAAAGACAGCCCAGCCAGGCTTTATGATATAATGTAAAATCAGACCAGCAAAAAACGCCCCAGGGACCTCCGGCCCTCGGGGCTTCTTTATCCCCAGCGACATACCGCGCCTCGCGCGGTCTCGTCAACCAATTTGTCCCGCCGTTTGACCGTCACGATCCCTCGCGGCGCTTCTGTACGCCCTGGGCGTACAATGATAAAACCGCCGGAACATTTTCGTGAAATTGCTTGGGCTGTTGAAGCCGCATGAGATCGCGACCTCGGAGATCGTGCTGGAGGGGTGCTCCAAAAGCAGCGCCGCGCCCCGCATGATCCTATATTTCAAAAAATATTGCATGGGAGAGGTCTGGATGGACCGCTGAAAACAGCGCAGGCATTCTCTTTCGCTGACGCCTGCCGCTCCGGCGATGTCCGTCAGGGTGATATCACGGGCGTAATTCTCCTGGACGAATGAGAGCATCTCGTGCATACGAAAATCGTTTTGGCCCGCTCCCGTATCGCCTCCGAAGCGCGGCTTTAACTGTTGATACAGCGCGAAGCACAGCTTTGACAGGCCATCCCTGACCGCGAATTCAAAGCCGGGCGTATCGTTGGCCAGCGCGTCAAAGGCGCGGACAAAGGCTTGCAGGGCCGGTCCGTCTGTCTCGCGCCGGAGTACGTACCCGTCAAATGCGGAACAGCTTGTCAACGGAAGGATATATTTTTGCGCGTATACGGATCGGTCGCTCCCGGTGATCAGCGTCGGGGAAAAGACCAGGGAATCCAACCTGCACAGCGGGTCGGCGGCCGCATAGTGCAGAACGTCGGTATTCACCACAACGGCCTCTCCCTCATTGAGAAGATACGTCTTTTGGGGGACGCGGACGAGCAATCGCCCTGTTCGTACATACATGATCTCCATCTCGTCATGCCAATGCCAAAAGACCACGTCATCCGCTCTGTCTGTATACAGCTTGGAATAACCGGCACATGGAAAATCCACCGTTCCATGTGCTTTCAATTCGCGTCTTGTGCTGTTCATCGTCAGTCCACACACTTGCAAGGCCATACCATTTCCCTCGCTTTGGCGGTTTTGTTATATTATATGTCCATATACAGCTTGAATCAAGATGCAAATGACGATATTCTTTTATAAAACTTTCTGCTACATAAGGAGGGGAGTACATATGGTCAGTCTTTTATTGGCGATCATTTACCTGTCATTTGTCAGTCTCGGCTTGCCGGACTCCTTGCTTGGCTCCGCCTGGCCGGTCATGTACGGCGAACTGCGAGTGGCGGTATCCAGCGCCGGTATCATCTCCGCTATCATCGCAGCCGGTACGGTGGTTTCAAGTCTCCTGAGCGACCGGCTCACCCGTAGGTTTGGAGTGGGGATCGTCACCGTCGGCAGTGTAGGAATGACGGCTCTCGCACTGTTTGGTTTTTCTGTCAGCCATTCCTTTGCGCTGTTATGCCTTTGGGCCATTCCTTACGGTCTTGGCGCGGGAAGCGTAGACGCGGCTCTCAATAACTATGTATCTCTGCATTATGCCAGCCGCCACATGAGCTGGCTCCACTGTATGTGGGGATTGGGAGCGTCGATCGGTCCATATATCATGAGCTATGCCCTGTCCAGCGGACGCGGCTGGAATATGGGGTACAGATATATCTCCCTGTTACAAATCGGCTTGACGCTCCTTTTGCTGTGCGGTTTGCCGCTATGGAAAGAAAACCGCCGGTCAGAGCGGGACCAGGGCAGGGGAAAAGGGTCATCACTGCGTGAGATCGTGGCTCTTCCCGGCGCGAAGGAGACGATGATCGTGTTTTTCTGCTACTGCGCCGTGGAGCAGACAGCGGCGCTGTGGGCCAGCAGCTATCTTGTTTTGCATAAGGGGTACGCGGAAGAAACGGCGGCGCGGTTTGCCGGCTTGTTCTTCATTGGTATCACAGTGGGCCGAGGGATCAGCGGCTTTATCACGATGAAATTAAATGACACGAATATGGTGCGTTTGGGTCAGGCCATAATCGCTGTCGGCGCTGTTACGTTGCTGTTTTCCGCGCGGGAAAAAACTGCATGCATAAGCCTGATCCTGATCGGACTTGGGTGCGCGCCTATTTATCCGTGTATCATCCACGCCACGCCATCGCATTTTGGCGCGGACAGGTCGCAGGCCGTCATTGGCGTACAGATGGCCAGCGCCTACATCGGGACCTTCCTCATGCCTCCTCTGTTTGGCCTGATCGCCAACTATATTACGATCTCGTTGTTCCCGTTCTATCTATTAGCGGTTTTGGCCCTCATGCTTGTTATGCATGAAAGTATGTTGAGGAAAACGATATGCACACAAATTTAGTACGCCGTTATATCGCCATGCTCGGCGGAATCTTTATTATGGGACTTGGCGTCGCTCTGTTTCGGTTCTCATGTATGGGAAATGATCCGGCCACGGCCATGGTCATCGCCGCAAGCGACCGCGCCGGGGTCAAATTGTCGATCGTTTTGATTCTCGTCAACACACTTTGGTTTTGCCTGGAATATCTTTTCGGACGAAACTATATCGGCGTCGGCACATTCGTGAATTGGTTTGCCGTGGGGCCGCTGATCACGTTTTTTCAGAATGTCTCTATACCCATTGGCCTGTTCCCCAGACGTTTTCCTCCCGCCTGATAGCCATGGGGGGCGGCGTCCTTGTTTTGAGCCTTGCCACCTCGCTATATCAGACCGCCGATTTGGGCGTAAGTCCATACGATTCCGTCTCCATCATTTTGGCCGAGCGGACGCCGATACCCTATTTCTGGTGCCGCATATTCACCGATTCTTTTTGTACAGCAGTCACTTTTTTGCTTGGCGGCACTTTGGGATCGGGTACACTTGTCTGCGCGTTGGGCTTGGGGCCATTCATCGCTTTTTTCACGCGCCATGTCGCCCGAAGGTTGTGCGGTATGCGGGACCCGGATGCGGATGCCGGGCGATGATCGATCGAATGATCGTCCGTAAAAATGGTATAACCAGTCGGATCCACGTCGTCCAGGGGCGCATAGCTCCGTCGGAACAGGGAAGGGGGAGAAGCGGGGAACAAGCCGCTGGAATGCGCGCGGCTGCCGGGATCGGCTCTATTGGCCGTCGATCTCATCCACCGCGACAGCCGGGAGGATGTGGGTCAGTGGGTGCCGGGCATTTGAGAGCTTCGGGAGCGGAAACTATAAGGCGCCTTTCAACGAGGCGCGCCTGGCGCCGGAGGACATACACCTGACCCGGTTGGACATCGCCTTCGACCACCACAGCGGCCTGCTGGATATCGACACCGCAACCATCTCCGCAAGCTCCGCACGGTGGATGCCCGGTTGGAGCCGCTGGTGGAGGCACTGCTTGACCTGGTGGGGCAGGGCGTGGTAAACTAAGGACAGGCTTTCCGGGTAAAGTACTAACTCAACAAAATAGGACAAGGTTTTGTTCAGTCCGAAACCTTAGAATAACCCACCCCAGGGACCTCTGGTCCCTGGGGTCTCTTTATCCTCGGACTGAACAACAACCGCTGTTTTGTTGAGTTTTGTAACTCGCAGAAGATCTTCCGGCGGTCGGAGCTGACGCCGGTTTGGGTTACAATGCGGAGCATAGAGCGACCAATATCCCGGTCTGGCCGGGATATTGATGGAGCGTGACAACACCTTAGACGGCCCCACCGGGGCCACCCTTGAGCAACCGATTGTACTTACTCTTCTTTTTTTAGTGCGTCTAATAGAGTTCTACGTGCAGATTGGAGGCAGGTTTTTACAGTTCTGCTTCCAGTACTCCAAAATTCGTAGACCATTTCTTTTTCATCATCGTCGTCGTTATGTTTGCTACTTTTCCAAATTTTAATTTCATAGTTATAGCTCATTTGTATGTCCTCCTTCTAAATCAATTCCTTTTCTAGCGCCAGTTGTATTAACTTTTCCGCCGTTTTGCTTCTAGTCCATTCGTGCTCTTTTGCAATTTGGTCTATTGCTTTCAAAATTGTTTCAGTGGTTTTTATTGCAATTGTCTCAGTTCTTTTCTCCTTTTCAGTCATTTTGGGTTTACCTCCTTGAAATTCATAAATATTCTATATGTTTTGTATTGACTGTTCACCGTTTATGTAGTAAACTAGGTTTACCTCATTTTATAAGTGAGAATATTAGAGAAAGGAGGACACCCTGATGGCAAAGGTACTGAAGAGCGAGGTAGCGAGGCTGGTTGGCGTTGAGAGCCGGGAGTACATGAAGGACGGGGAAAAGCGTGTAGCGGTGGATCTGCATTTTTGCCATGTTGAGGGGACAGTCGAAGGTGTGGTCGGTAGCGCGGTAGAGATCCTGGGCTGTCCTCGCGGCGTGGAGCCGGGTCTGCTGGAAGTCGGGAAGACCTACGAGCTGATCTACACCGAGGCGCGGACGAAGAACTCCTACGATCGCTGGATCAACGAGGTTCGCTTCTCGGACATGAAGGAAGTGGACGGCTGATGGACGAGCTGCTGACAGCTGCGACCGGGGCGGAAGAGGTCGCCGTTCCGGGGGAGACCGTCGGTTCCGTTGACCTTACGACGGTCTCCCAGCAGCTGGAGACCATGACGGCCTGGCAGGCGGCGGAGGTCGGTTCCCAGTGGGTACTCATCGGCTGCCTGATCGGGGCCATCGTCGCGCTGGTGATCGGGAGGATGTGGAGATGAGTGGATTAGAGACTGTTAGCGAGCAGCTGCCCCGGCTGGTCTGTACCATGGCTGTTATGGGCTTTGCCGCTTCGGCGTATGTGATCCTGGTGACAATGGGGCTTTGCTCCCTGTTTCACACGTTCGTCAAGATCATTGGGGGAAAGGAGGTATAAAGCCATGAAGAAGATCAAGAGTTGGCTCACCAGCAAGACCGCCAGGGCCAGCGCCGTGCTGGCCTTGGCCGCGGTGTCTCTGTGCGGCTCGGCGTTCGCCGCAGTGGAGGGCGTCGAATCGTCCAGCGAGACGGTGATGACCGCCATGCAGACCGGCTTCCAGGGCTTCGCGGACGATGCGCTGAAGATGATCGCCATCATCGTGCCCATCGCTCTGGGCGTGGCCGGTGTGGTCTGGCTGGTGCGGAAGGCCCTTGGCTGGTTCAAGAGCATGAGCAAGTGAGTCCCATGACGGGCGCTGGGCGACCGGCGCCCGTCCGTCTTATGCAGAGGTGAGTTACAATGACGATCAAAAACAAAACGCCCACCGCCCGGGCCGCGGCCCGGAGCTATTGCCGCCGCTGTCTGGCGGTCATGCTGTGCTGTGTGCTGGTCTTTGGTATGACCGTCCCAGCTGCGCCCAGGGCGAAGGCGGTGATCCCGGAGGTGGCGATCGCCGGGATGGCGGATGGGGTTGCCATGGGCGGTGGCCTGGCCGGTGGGCCGGTGGGATCTGTGCTGGGGATGCTGGTGGGGTCAGCCTGTGGGCTGAAGGTGCAGTCGGGTAGTACCTCTGGGATTGTGGGGATGACGCCTGCCCAGTACGTGTATAGCTCACGTGGCTATGACTACGGCGGTGAGCTGGCCCAGCATTTGCGGAGCCTGGGCGGCCAGATTGCCGAGTGGTGGGATGGTCTGGTCTCTCGATTTGAGGCCAAGGGCGGCGTGGCGGAAGGGGACACCTTCGAGATCCCGCCGGAGGTGGCTGCGGCGGTCAAGGCGTGGACAGTTTCTCATTATGACTTTACTGGCGGCATTGTTAGTTATCAGGATCATCTTCTTTTTCATGATGGGCACACCTTTGTGCTATCTGATTTAGACACATCTAAGTTAGATGATTACAATAGTAGCTATTCAAAGGCCTTTTCTTTGCCTGTTCTTCATCCTGGCTCTCTAATTGGATTTCCCGATATGGATTTTAGTCAATCTGATGATTATTCAACTGTGATCTATTTGCAATTCGGCATTGGTATTCAATTAGGTTTTCATATTTCGTTTTCTGACAGCAAGTGGTCTGGGGTTTTGACTACACGATCTAATATTTATGATGGCCGAATCTTGTCTGATTTTGGAAATAGTAATTTGAACGGGGTTTCTACTTCGTCGTCTGTTTCTAGGGACGTTGTAGTCGAAACTCTTCGGAATTATTGCGAGACTGATTTTCGCCGTATTGTTTTATTTAATTCATCTGTTAGAGATCGTTTGTACGTTGGTGTGTATGATCCGGTTGGTTTATCTGTTAATGTAAATAGCCGTAATTATTATGAGTTTAGTGAGTCGTTGCCGACTGTTGATAGTTCTGTGGCGGCCACGCCGGAGCTGGAGGCACAGCGGGATGATCCTATCTCGGTGGTGGTGCCGACGCCGGCGGGCGTGGCGGATGTGGGTGGCTATGCTACGCCGGTATTTGATGAGCTGTCGCCCAGCGTCCTGACCCCCGGCCTGGACGTGCCGGGGACGGATGTAGATACCCCCGCCGTGCCGGGGATCACCGCCGGGGAGATCACCGGGGCCATCGAGGCCGCCCTGCCGGTCACCGGCGCGGTGGCCGGGGACGCCGTGGTGGGCGAGGCCCTGGCGGAGCCGGACAGCCTGGGGGCGGTGTTCACCAGCAAGTTCCCGTTTTCTATCCCGTGGGATGTTGGCCGGGCCATCAAGCTCCTGGCGGCGCCGCCGGTGACGCCCCGGTGGGAGCTGGACTTCATGGCGCCCATCGCGTATCGGGTGGGCGGCTTCAAGGGGGACACAACGGTGGTCTTGGACTTCTCGGACTATGAGATCATCGGGCAGGTGACCCGCTGGGTGTCCACGCTGATGTTCGTTTACGCCCTGGCCACCGGCACCAAGCGGCTGATCTGGACGGCGTGAAGGAGGGAAGGAAATGGATCTGATCAAGGGCGGCCTGAGGGCGATCCTGGCCCTGCTGCCGGACAGCCCGTTTAAGCTCCTGGATGATCTGACCGCTTCGGGCGTGATCGCCGAGTGGCTGGGGTACGTGAATTGGTTCGTGCCCATTTACAGCTTCATCGGGATCTTTGAGGGCTGGCTGGGCTGTGTGGCCATCTACTACGTGTACCAGATCATCCTGCGCTGGCTGCGGGCCGTGGAGTAATGTAACCCACCGGTGACGCTGCTGCGTGGAGATCTCTGAGGAAGGTGGGATACAATGTCGATTTGGCTCTATACCGGGACGCCTGGAAGCGGCAAGAGCTACCACGCCGCCCGTGATATCGTGGGACGGCTCCGGAAGGGCGGCGCTCTGATCGCCAACTTCCCTGTGAACGAGCAGGCCGTGAGGCGTTGCAAGTCAAAGGTGGAGTATTGGGACAACTCCGAGCTGAGCGCCGAGCGCCTGGTGGCCTATGCCCTGGAACACCACGAGATTGGGAAAGAGGGCCAGTGCCTGGTGGTCATCGACGAGTGCCAGATCATCTTTAACTGCCGCGACTTCGGCCGAAAGGACCGCAACGCTTGGGTGCAGCTGTTCGCCCAGCACCGCAAGCTGGGCTTCAACTTCATTCTGATCACCCAGCAGGACAGGATGATAGATAAACAGATCCGTGGGCTGATAGAGACGGAGGTGAAGCACCGCAAATTGAACAACTACGGCCTGGGAGGCAATATCCTTAGCTTGCTCACGCTGGGGCGCACCTGGTTCATCGCCATTGAGTATTGGTATGGCGGCAACAAATTGAAGCTGGGCTACGAGACCTTTGCGTACAACAAGCGTTTCGAGCAGGTCTACGACAGCTACCGCCTCTTTGCGGACTTGGCAGGCTCGGCGGGCTCCGGGGTCTGTGCCGGGGGGGACCGCGTAGCGGTGGGGCCCCGGGGAACGGCCCCGGAGCCGGTGAGCTCGCCAGCGCCGGAAAAAGGGAAGGGAGGTGATGAGACCCAGCCCGTGGCGCCGGAGGATCCGAAAGGGAAGGAAGAAGGGAAGGGGGTGGCGTAATTCAAAATGCCCGGCCGGCCGGAGGAGCTGCGGCGTTGGTTGAGTTACAGGGAAACGTACCACGTTTCCCAAGCCCCCCTGGGCTAACAGGGGGGTGCAACCTACAAAAGTAGGTGAAAAAGTTGCAAAAAATGGAAAAGCAGGAAAATCAAATTCTGTACGATTGGGTATCTATTACCAGCCGGATCCACAGCGTCCAGGGGATCATAGATCTGCTGGGGCTGAACAGGGAAGGGGTGAACTGGGAACAGACCACGGGAATGCACGGTTACCGGGACCGGCTCTACTGGTCGTCCATCTCCATCCACTACAACGGACGGGAGGATATGGGCGTCTGGTTGGAAATGACAGGGCAGGGGTGCCGGGCGTTTGAGAGCTTCGGGAGCGGAAACTATGAGGCGCTTTTCAACGAGGTGCGCTTGGAGCCGGAGGATGTACATCTGACCCGGCTGGATATCGCTTTCGACGACCACAGCGGTCTGCTGGATATCGACACCGTAGAACGGGACGCCAGGGAGATGTCCTTCGTCAGCCGGTTCAAAAAGCTGGAGATCGACTGGGAGTACGACATGGCGAAGTCTGTACGGGGCCTGTCTATCTACCACGGCCGGAAGGCAAGTGACGTGATGATCCGCATTTACGACAAGGCGGCGGAGCGCGGTTACACCGATGGCCGCCACTGGGTCAGGGCAGAGCTGGTGCTCAAGGACGACCGATGTATGGCCTTCCTGGGCGCTCCCGGCAGTATTGGGGAGCGTTACGCCGGAGTGGTGATGAACTACGTTCGCTACATCGACGAGCCCGACGGTTACGACAGCAACCGCTGGCGCTGGCCGGTGAAGGATTACTGGGGCCGGTTCCTGAACTGCGCCAAGGCCATCCGGCTTTACCGCAAGCCCGGGGTAGAGTACAACCGGCACAAGCTCCAGGACTTTGTCTACCAGCAGGCCGGGAACGCCATCGCCGCCGAGATCATCTGTTGCGGCTCCCTGGAGGCGTTCGGGGAAAAGGTGAGACGGGACGCCCAGCAACTCCCGGTGAAGTATCAGAGTGTGATCCAACAGCACATCGCCATGACGGCGATGGAGAAGGATCAGAAGGGAACGTGAGTTACAAAGCCATGAGTTGGAATGAAGTTATGAGAGCCATAAGAAAAGAGTTTGGAGAAACGCAAAGAGAACTCGCAAAAAATCTTGGATGGAGCCGACCGCAAATTCAAAGATACGAAAAAGGAGAGCCGCCAACAATCGAATACTTAATAGCGTTCTGTAATCACTACAAGGTCGACCCCAATAGAATCCTTTTTGATGAATTGAGAGAGGAACGTGAACATGGAAACCAAAAGCATACAGAAGTCCGTCCGCATGACGCCCAGGATCTACAAGGCCATTGAAGGCTACCGTGGCGACGGGTTCAACGACAAGTTGGCGAGCCTGGTCACAGACTACCTGGATCGCCGGGACGAGCTGGCAGCCGATTGGAACCGGTTGCAGGCCGCCGTCACCGACAAGCACCAGGAGCTGAAGGCCGTGCAGGATCACCTCCGCAAGCTCCGCACGGTGGATGCCCGGTTGGAGCCGCTGGTGGAGGCACTGCTTGACCTGGTGGGGCAGGGCGTGGTAAACTAAGGACAGGCTTTCCGGGTAAAGTACTAACTCAACAAAATAAAAATTTTGTTGAGTTAGGAGGGGGGGGAAAAGGGCTTGGGGGCTGGGTATATGGAGATGTGTCCTGTTTTGCGGGATTTTCTTACGTACCACGAGACCATCCTGGGACACTCGAAAAAAACCGTGGACGAATACTATCTGGATCTGCGGCGGTTCTTCCGATACTTAAAGCGCGCCCGCCGGTTGGTTCCGGCGGACACGCCTTTTGACGAGATCCCGATTTCTGATGTGGACTTGACTTTGCTGGGCTCTGTGACCATCACAGACGTCTATGAGTTCGTCAACTTCCTCAGCCGGGACTGCGGCGTGGGCGCCGCTGGGCGCTCCCGGAAGATCGCCACGCTGCGGTCCTTTTATAAGTATCTCACCGCCAAGACCCACCAGCTGGCGGAAAATCCCATCCAGAACCTGGACTCGCCCCGGCTGCGGAAATCCCTGCCCCGGTATCTCAGCCTGGAAGAGTCCATCCGGCTGCTGGAGGCTGTGGACGAGCCCAACCAGGCCCGGGATTACTGTATTTTGACTATCTTCCTCAACTGTGGACTTCGTATCTCTGAGCTGGCCGGACTGAACAAAACGGATGTTCGAGGCGACCAGCTCCGGGTGGTGGGCAAGGGCAACAAGGAGCGGATGGTCTACCTCAACGACGCCTGTCTGGCCGCCCTCCAGGACTGGCTGGAGGTGCGGGATCGCTCGGCGGGGGCAGACCCCTACGCCCTGTTCCTCACCCGGTCCCGGAAGCGGATGACCACGGCGGGCATCCACTACATGGTGAAAAACCGCTTCCTGAAGGCGGGGCTGGACAGCACGCTCTACTCCAGCCACAAGCTCCGCCACACGGCGGCCACGCTGATGCTGGAAAACGGCGTGGACGTGCGGACGCTCCAGGAGGTGCTGGGCCACGAGCACCTGAACACCACCCAGATCTACACCCACGTGAACAACGAGAGCCTGCGCTCCGCCGCCAAGGCCAACCCCCTGGCGAAGGTGAAAAAGAAGAAAAAGACTTAGCCGGTGATCATGCCGCCGGTGGGAAGCACCTGCCGCTCCGCGCGCAGTGTGTCGGAGACGCGCTGGGCGATGGCGGTGAGGAAGGCGGTGTTGGTGATGTGGGCCCGCTGGATGTCCGCCGGATTGAAATACTCCGCCAGCGTGGACAGCGGGTTTTTGGCGAACAGGCGGACGGTCAGCGTCCGCAGACAGCGCTCCACCCGCTCCGGGCGGTCCAGGCCGTGGAGCTTGGCGATGCTGCCGTAGAGCTCCGTTGTCACCTGGCGGCGCATGACCAACTCAGGGTCCCGGACCAAGATGCGGACGCCGTCTACGGCGTAGTAGTAGCCCTTCTTGTTCTCCGAGACGCCGATGGCGTGGAGGATGTGGGCGGCGCGGGCGTCGATCTCCCCGTCGGAGGGCGTGGTCCGGCGCGGCTGGACCAGGTCGATGGCCCGCTGGAGCAGGACCGCGTCGGGACAGGGCGTCAGAAGGCAGTAGTCCGCCCCGAACAGGATCGCGTGCTCGGCGAGGTAGTTTTTATAAGTGGTGAGGTAGAGCCGACGGGTCCACGGCGCGGGAAGCTCCGAGATACGCCGGAGAAGCTCCAGGCCGTCGATCTGGCACAGTACGCCGTTGACCAGGACCAGGTCCGGCTGGAGATCCGCCACCGCCCGCAGGCAGTCCAAGCCGTCGTGGGTGGCGAGGCTCACGCGGAACACCCCGCTGCCCTCCAAAAGCTCCGTCAAATGCCGTCGCTCCTCCGGGATCGGATGCGCGATGACCACTTGAAACCTTTTTTGCTTCTCTTCCATGGATCCCTCATCCCCTGCTTTATGATGTGGGCGGCGGCCTCCAGGGCCCCGTCTGAGAGTACTTTAGCACGGCAATTTGGGAAAATCAAGTATTATGTTCAATATTTTTCAAATTATCAGGCAATTCGACACTATTCGACGGATATTTTGTTTAGATTTTTCCATTTTTACCATCTATTCCCAAAAATGATCCGCCCCTCCGACGAAAATCGACGGAGGGGCGGACCATTGAGAGAAAAAAGAGAAAGAGAGAAGAGAGAGGTGCTGGGGGCGATAACTCCCCCAACGGTGTGTATCATACCATCTCTCTCCGGGAATTGATGGACAAATTTTCAACTACCTGTGAACAAATTGTAAATCCGCCTACGCCTGGTGCTCCCTGACCCAGTGGGCCTTCAGCTCCGGGTCCAGGTCGTTGCCGTCCAGGACCGGGTTGGCGTAGAAGGGGCCGCTGTGGTCCACCAGGGCGATCATGTGATCCCGCAGGGCGGCCAGGGTGTCGATATCTCCGCCGGTGCAGCGGACGGTCTTCTGTGCCTGCAGGGGCAGGCAGTGGAACAGCCGGGCCGCCTCCCGGTCTGTGGCCAAAAGCTCATCCAGCTTCATCTCCCTCACCTCTCCCCTAGCCTTTCCCGCTTTTGGGGGAGATATTCAAAGGCTCACGCGGATGTCGTATTCCCCGGAGAGGACGGCCCAGTTTTGCGGAAAGGGGCGCATCAAATTCCAATAGCCCGCGCCGTAGAGGCCGTACTCCGGGATGAGGGCCAGCTTGGCCTGGACGCTCCGGGCGTCCTCGAACCAGACCTCGTGCCCTCTCCCCTCCTCGTCCGTGTAGCGGAACCAGGGGCTCTGGGCAGTCTGGTCGTATTGGATGGGGACGTTGTAGCGCAGGGCAAGCTGGACGGCGTACTGGTTGGAGATGGAGGTGGCCTTGCTCTCCCCCTGGACGAAGGGCAGGGGCCAGTCGTAGCCGTAGTTGGGCACCCCCAGCCAGAGCTTACCCGCGGGGATCTCGGTGAGGGCGTACTCCACCACCCGGCGCACGTTGGGCAGGGGCGCCACCGCCATGGGCGGGCCATAGGTGTAGCCCCACTCGTAGGTCATCAGCAAAAGCTGGTCGGCGGCCTGGCCCAGGAGGCGGTAGTTGTGGCCCTCGTAGAGGAGGCCGGGCTGGTCGGCGCTGGTCTTGGGGGCCAGAGCCGCGATCACCGGGCGGCCCGGCCCGGACAGCTCCCGGCGCAGGCGCTCCACGAAGGCGGCGTAGGGCTGAGCGTCCTGGGCAAAGACGAACTCGAAGTCCACATCCAGGCCCCCGTAGCCCCGCTCCTGGAACCGGGCGGTGAGGTTGGAGATCAGGCGGTCCTGGACCGCCGGGTCGTTGAGGGCGACGCTGGCCAGGGCGTTGGAAAAGCTGCCCTCCCGGGTCAGGGTGGACAGGTGCATCAGTGGGACCACCTGCTGGCTCCGGGCCGCGGCGAGAAGCGCCTGGTCGTCCAGCTCCACCAGGTTTCCCGTCTCGGTGAAGCCGTATGTAAAGGGGGTCAGGGCGGTGAGGTAGGGCAGCGTCCGCCGGAGCAGGGCCCGGTCGATGAAGGGATAGGCATAGCCGTTGACGGCGATGGTCCCCCGCTTCTCCCCCCGGTAGCGCAGGACCAGGGTCTGACCGGGGTAGATGGCACTCTCCCCTTCCAGGTTGGGGTTATTCTGCAGGAGGGTCCGGGTCGGGACGCCGGTCTCCCGGGCGATGGAGGAGAGGGTGTCGCCGCTCTGGACGGTGTAGGTCTCCTGGGGGACCCGGACCACGATGGTCTGGCCCACCGCCAGGCGGCTGGGGTCGGGGAGCTGGTTGTCCGCCAGGAGGCGGGCGATGGAGACGCCGTACGCCTGGGCGATGGAGAACAGGCTGTCCCCCGCTTGCACCACATGGATGTCCATATCCGCCCCCCTAGATCAGCGTGACGAAGTCCCGGCTGGCGTAGCCCACCGCGCCGTCAAAGCGCACCAGATACCACCCCTGCCACTGGTTGAGGACCGTCAGCCGGGCGCCGTCGTAGGCCTTGGCGATGACGGGGGCGGAGGTGTCCGGTCGGGAGCGGATGTTCAGATAGCCCCAGGACACGTCAACCACGGCGCTCTGGGGCGGCACGGGGGTCAGGAAGGGGATGCCGAAGTACTCGGTGAGGGAGAGGACGATGTTCCGGGCGGCGGCGTCCAGGTTGGACTGGATCCAGGCGGCGTCGTCGGCGTTGTCGTGGTAGCCCAGCTCGATGAAGACGCTGGGGGCGCGGGTCCGGCGCACCTCCCCGATGGCGGTGGTCGACTCCGCCCGCACCAGGTCGGGCAGCGGGTAGATGGCCTTCAAATTCTCCGCCACGATCCGGGCCGCCCGCCGCCCCTGGACGGAGCTGGGAAAATAGAAGACCAGGACCCCCCGGACCTGCCCGTAGCGCCCCTCGGGGGCGGCGTTGGAGTGGAGGGCCAGGTGGAGGTCGTAGCGCCCCTGGTTGGAGGCGGCGATGGCGTCGGCGGCGGTCATCTGGGGGGTGTTGCGGACATATTGGATGCCGGAGGCCACCAGGTAGGGCACCATGGCGTCGGCCAGCCGGTTCATCCACTCCTCCTCCGTGCCGCCGTTGACGTAGAGGTTGTTCTCCTGGGTGGAGGGCGAGAGATAGATGGTGGGCATGGGAATACCTCCTTTTTCCCATGCTATGCCGCGCCGGCTCGTTTGGTCCGGGAAAGTTCCAAGGAAACGCCCCATCGGACCGCGGGCGGCAAAGAAAACCTCCGGGGGCGGCGGGCGCTCCCCGGAGGTTTTTCCTATTCCGCGGCGTGACCCAGGAGGGTCATCAGACCAGAGCCTTAGCCAGGGCGGCGAACTCCGGGATGCCCAGGCGTTCCCCCCGCACGTCGGCGGGAAGGCCCAGGGCGGCGATGGTCTGGGCCAGGGCCGCCTTGTCAAAGCGCTCGCCGTAGGCGGCGGCCAGGCAGTTGAGCAGGGTCTTGCGCCGCTGGGCGAAGGCGGCGCGGACCACCTGGAAAAAGGCCCCCTCGTCCGCCACGCAGGACGGCTTGGGCTGGGGGGTGAGGGTCACCACCGCCGAGGTCACCTTGGGGGCGGGGAAAAAGCACTGGGGCGGCACCTCAAAGCGGTAGTCGCACCGGGCGTGGTACTGGCAGAAGACGGAAAAGGCCCCGTAGTCCGCCGTCCCCGGCTGGGCGCAGACCCGCTTGGCCACCTCCCGCTGGATCATCACGGTGATGGCGGCGAACCGCTTGCTCTCCAGCAGGCGGGTCATCACCGGGGTGGTGATGTTGTAGGGGAGGTTGGCGCAGACGATTGGTGTAAAGTCTTTATGCTTGTCGGATGAAAGCAGGGCTTCCAGGTCCAACTTCATCACGTCACCCGGGATGACCTCTGTGTTTTCAATGCCTGACAAGGTTTCGGCCAGTACAGGTAAAAGGGACTTGTCCAGCTCCACCGCCACCACCTTGCCCGCCCGTTGGGCCAGCTGGACGGTCAGAGGCCCCACGCCGGGGCCGATCTCCAGGACCAGGTGCTCCGGCCCCGCCCCGGAGGCGTCGGCGATGGCCGCCGGGACCTGGGGGTCGATGAGGAAATTCTGGCCCATGGTCTTGGAAAAGCGGAAGCCGTGGCGACTGAGCAGGGCCTGGAGCTGGCGGAGGTCGCACAGGTCCATGTCAGCTCTCGTGGTCGGAGACGTGGAACTGCTTGAGGTTGCCAATTTTCTGGCTCCGCCGGTCCAGCTCGGCGGTGACGTCGGTGAGGGGGATGCCCTCGTTGACCATCATCACCAATACGTGGTAGAAGAGGTCGGCGATCTCCCCCACCGTCTCCTCCTTCTGGCCGTTTTTGGCGGCGATGATGGTCTCGGCGCACTCCTCCCCGACCTTTTTCAGGATTTTGTCCAGGCCCTTGTCGAAGAGGTAGCAGGTGTAGGAGCCCTCCTGAGGGTTGGCGCGGCGGTCCTCAATGACCTTGTAAAGTTCGGTAAAGACGTGTTTCATGTCAAGTTTCCTCCCAAATGGTGTTAAAAAAACAGCTTCTGGCCCCGGTGTGGCAGGTGGGGCCCAAGGGGGTGCAGAGGTAGAGGAGGGTGTCGGTGTCGCAGTCGGTGACCACCTTGTGGACCTTCAGGAAGTGCCCCGAACTCTCCCCCTTGTTCCACAGCTTCTGCCGGGAGCGGGACCAGAACCAGGCGGTCTTGGTCTCCAGGGTGAGCCGGACCGCCTCCCGGTCGGCAAAGCCCAGCATCAGGACCTCTTTGGTGTCCGCGTCCTGGACGATGGCCGGGATCAGGGCGGATTTTTGAAAGAGCCGGTCCAAGTCGAACATGGCGTTCCCTCCCCTACCGCGCCGGGATGTTCCGGGCGCGGAGATAGTCCTTTACCTGGGGCACCGTCAGCTCCCCGAAGTGGAACAGGGACGCGGCCAGGGCGGCGTCACACCCGGTCTGTTCAAAGACCTGGGCGAAGTGCTCCAGCGCGCCACAGCCGCCGGAGGCGATGACCGGGATGCCCACCGCGTCGGTGACCGCTTTTGTCAGGGGCAAATCAAAGCCCGCCTTGGTGCCGTCGGCGTCCATGGAGGTGAGCAAAATTTCCCCCGCCCCCAGGGCCTCCGCCTCCCGGGCCCAGGCCACGGCGTCGATACCGGTGAAGACCCGGCCGCCGTGGACCACCACCTCCCAGGAACCGGCGGGGTTGCGCTTGGCGTCGATGGCCACCACCACGCACTGGCTCCCAAAACGCCGGGCGGCCCGGGAGATGAGGGTCTTGTCCTGGATGGCGGCGGAGTTCACCGAGATCTTGTCCGCCCCGGAGCGGAGGAGGAGCTGGAAATCCTCCAGGGTGCGGATGCCGCCTCCTACCGTCAGGGGGACGAAGACCTGGGCGGCGGTGGCCTCCACCACCTGGGCCACCGTGGCCCGGTGCTCGTGGGTGGCGGTGATGTCCAGAAAGACGATCTCGTCCGCCCCCTGGTCGGAGTAGTATTTCGCCAGGGCCACCGGGTCCCCGGCGTCCCGGAGGCCTACAAAGTTGACCCCCTTCACCACCCTGCCGTCCTTCACGTCCAGGCAGGGGATGATCCGCTTGGCTAGCAACGCGCGATGCCTCCCCTCTTCCCCGCTGTTTTCACGCCTCGCCCCCGTCCGCCTGGGGCCCGGCCTCTTGGATGGCCTGGGCCAGGTCCAGCGTCCCGGCGTAGTACGCCTTGCCGACGATGGCGGCGTAGAGGCCCATGTCCCGCAGGCGCTTCACGTCCTCCAGGGTGGTCACCCCGCCGGAGGCCACGATCTTGCACCCGGGCACCGCCTTTTGCAGGGCGGCCAGCCGGTCAAAGGAGGGGCCGGAGAGCATGCCGTCGGTGGCGATATCTGTAAAGACGATAACCTTTACACCTTTTTCCGCCATGGAGCGGGCGAAGTCCAGGTAGTCCAGGCCGCTGTCCGCCTCCCAGCCGGAGGTGCGGACCCGACCGTCCAGGGAGTCGATGCCCACGGCGGTCTGCTCTGGGCACCAGCGCAGGGCGTAGTCCACCAGGGCGGGGTTGGTCACCGCCGCCGAGCCGATCACCGCCCGGGCCGCCCCGGCGCCCACGGCGGTGATCAGGTCGGGCGCGGAGCGCAGGCCGCCCCCCAGCTCCACCTTCAGCCCGGACTGGCGGATGACGGCGTCGATGATGGGAAAGTTCTGCCGCCGCCCGTTCCGAGCCCCGTCCAGGTCCACCATGTGGACCCACCGGGCCCCGGCCTCCCGGAAGGCCCGGGCGGTGTCCAGGGCGCTGGCGGCCACCTGGTGGGCGGTGTCGAACTCCCCTTTTCGAAGGCGGACGCACTGGCCGTCCTTCAAGTCGATGGCGGGTAACAGGATCATCGGTTCATCTCCCCAAAATTTCTCAGAATGGCAAGGCCCACTTCCCCGCTCTTCTCCGGGTGGAACTGACAGCCGAACACGTTCCCCCGGCCCACGGCGGCGGTGACGGGGCCGCCGTAGTCGGTGACGGCCAGCAGGTCCTCCATCCGGATCACCTGGGCGGCGTAGGAGTGGACAAAGTAGACGGCGCTCCCCGGCTCGACCCCACGGAACAGCGGGCTTTCTTGGGGGAAGGTCAGGGTGTTCCAGCCGATGTGGGGCAGCTTCAGGGGGGTCTCCATCCGCTTTACCGTGCCGCCGATGAGGCCCAGGCCGGGGCAGCGCTCCCCCTCCTCTCCCCAGTCAAAGAGGAGCTGCATCCCAAGGCAGATGCCCAGGATGGGCTTTTTCTCCGCCTGGGCGGCGACGGCCCGGTCCAGGCCGGTATCCCGCAGTTTGGCCGCCGCGTCGGGGAAGGCCCCTACGCCGGGGAGGATGACGGCGTCGGCCTGCTCCAGCTCCCCGGGCTCCCCGGTGATTTCCGTCTCCAAGCCCAGGTAGGCCATGGCGTTGGCGATGCTCCTGAGATTGCCCACGCCGTAGTCCACAATGGCGGTATAGCCCATCACAGCACACCCTTGGTAGAGGTGACGCCCGCCCCACGGACGGCGACGGCCTCCTTCAGCGCCAGGCCCAGGGACTTGAACAGGGCCTCGGTGATATGGTGGGCGTTTTTGCCGTAGAGGGCGCGCTGGTGGAGGGTCAGTCCGGCGTTCATCGCCAGGGCCCGCATGAATTCCTCGGTGAGGCAGCTGTCGTAGCCGCCGATCACCTCCTGGGGCATTTCCGCCTCAAAGACCAGGAAGGGGCGGCCGGAAATGTCCAGCACCGTGCGGCACAGGGCCTCGTCCATGGGCACAAAAGAGGTGGCGAAGCGGGCGATGCCCGCCTTGTCCCCCAGCGCCTGGGCCAGGGCCTGGCCCAGGACGATGCCCACGTCCTCCACGGTGTGGTGGCCGTCCACCGCCAGGTCGCCCTTGGCGGTGAGGGTCAGGCCCCACCCGGCGTAAAAGGCCAGGGCGGTGAGCATATGGTCGAAGAAGCCGATGCCGGTGTCCACGGCGATCTCGCCGCCCTCCAGGCTGAGCGCCAGGCGGATGTCCGTCTCCTTGGTCTTGCGTGTCACTTCCGCGCCTCGCATGGTCATTCCCCCTCAAAACGCACTTGGATGGAGTTGGCGTGGGCGGTGAGTCCCTCGGCCTGGGCCAGGGCGATCACCTGCTCCCGGACCTTGGCCAGGTCCTCCCTGCCGTACTGGATCAGGCTCATGGTCTTCAAAAAGCTGGTGACGGACAGCGGGGAGAAAAACCGGGCGGTGCCGGAGGTGGGCAGGACGTGGTCCGGGCCCGCCATGTAGTCCCCCAACGGCTCCGGGGACCAGTCCCCCAGGAAGACCGCCCCGGCGTTCTTGATCTGGGGCAGGAGGGCCTGGGCGTCCCGGACGCACAGCTCCAGGTGCTCCGGGGCGATGTCGTTGGCCAGGGCCGCGCACTGAGCGAGGTCCGCGCAGACAAAGGCGCAGCCGAAGTCCCGGATGGACGCCTCGATGATCTCCCGGCGGCTCAGCTGGGCGCTCTGGCGGGCAATCTCCTTGTCCACCGCCTGGGCCAGATCCTCGCTGTCGGTGAGCAGGACGGCGGAGGCCAGCTTGTCGTGTTCCGCCTGGCTCAGCAGGTCGGCGGCCACGAAGGCGGGGTCGGCGCTGTCGTCCGCCACCACCAGCACCTCCGAGGGACCGGCTACCATGTCGATGTCCAACTGGCCATAGACCATCCGCTTGGCGGCGGCCACGTAGGCGTTCCCCGGCCCCACCAGCTTGTCCACCCGAGGGATAAAGCCCGCGCCGTAGGTGAGGGCCGCCACCGCCTGGGCGCCGCCCACGGCCAGACAGCGGTCCACCCCGGCGATCTTGGCCGCGGCCAGCACCGCGTCGCTCAAATGCTGGGTGGGAGGGGTGACCATGACGATCTCCTCCACCCCGGCCACCTTGGCGGGGACGGCGTTCATCAGCACCGAGGAGGGGTAGGCCGCCGTGCCGCCAGGGACGTAGATGCCCACCCGGGTCAGACCCCTGACAAGGCGACCCACTTTACCCCCGTCCGGGGAGGTCCAGGTCTCCGACCGGGGCAGGAGCTTTTCGTTGTAGGCCCGGATGTTGGCGGCGGCCCGCTCCAGGGCGTCAATCAGATCCTTGGGACAGCGGGCGTAGGCGGCCTCCAGCTGGTCGGCGGTAATCTCATAGGGCTCCGCGTGGTCAAACTCCAGGGAGAAGCGCCGGACGGCTGGAAAGCCCTCGGCCTTTACAGCGTCCAGAATGGCGCGCACCGCCGTCTCAATGGTCTGGTTGGCGGTGGCGGCCCGGGCGCGCATGGCCTGGAGCTGGGCGGCGCGGGCCTGGTCGTCCCCTTTGATGATGGTGAGCATTCTCATTCCCCCAAGTTGGCCCGACAGCGTTGGATGAAGGCCAGGATGTCGTCTTTGTGGAGCTTCATGGCGGCGGTGTTGACAATGAGGCGGGCGGATACCTGCTGCACGTCCTCGATGGGCACCAGGCCGTTCTCCCGCAGGGTGGCCCCGGTCTCCACGATGTCCACGATGGCGTCCGCCAGGCTCAGGATGGGGGCCAGCTCCACCGAGCCCTCGATCTTGATAATGGACACGTCCATCCCCTTCTTCTCGAAGAAGGCCCGGGTGACCTCCGGGTACTTGCTGGCCACCCGACGGGTCTTGTAGGTGCCGTAGAAGTCTGTCCCCTCCTTCACCGCCAGGGCGAAGCGGCACTTGCCCATCCCCAGGTCCAGCACCTCGTAGAAGGAGCTGCCCTGCTCCAGGATGGTGTCCTTGCCCACGATGCCCAGGTCGCACACCCCGTGCTCCACGTAGGTGATCACGTCGGGGGCCTTGGCCAGCACCGCGTCCAGAGGGTAGTTGGGCAGAGGGTGGACCAGGCGGCGGCCCGGGTGGCGGATGGGCTCGCAGTCCAGGCCCATGCGCTCAAAGAGCTCCACGCACTTGTCCTGGAGGCGGCCCTTGGTCAGGGCGATCTTCAGCCGGTGGGGGGCATCTCCCCCGCTCCCCTCCAGGTCGGCGGGGACCTCCCGCAGACAGCCGCAGATGGCGTCCACGTCGGCGGCGAAGCCGGTGGCGGGGGCATCCACCCCGAAGGAGGACAGGAGGTTGTCGTACCGTCCGCCGGAGAGCACCGCCGCCCCCGCCCCGTGGGCGTAGCCACGGAAGATGACGCCGGTGTAGTAGTCGATCTGGTGGACCAGGCCCAGGTCAAAGCGGAAGCGCTTGGCGTCCCCGCTCCGGGTCAGGTCGGCGTAGAGGGCGCGGAGGTAGGGGATCACCTGGGTGTCCGGGAAGAGGGCCTGAGCCTCGTCCAGCACCTCCGGCCCGCCGAAGAGGTAGGGCAGACGGTAGAGGGCCTGGCCGGGGGCCCGGTCCAGATAGGGGGTCAGGCTGTCGGTAAAGGCGGCGTAGTTCTTGGCCTCCATCAGCCCCCGCAGGGTCTCCGTCTCCCGCCGGGACAGGCCCAGGGCCTCGGTCAGCTCCCGGAAAAAGCCCATGTGGCCGATCTCGATGTGGAAGCGGCTGAGCCCGGCGGCCTCCAGACTGTCCGCCGCCAGGGTCAGCACCTGGGCGTCCGCCTCCAGCCCCTGCGCCCCCAGGAGCTCCACGCCGCACTGGGCGATCTCCCCCCGGCTGCCCCGGTGGTGGTGGGCGGAGCGGAAGACGGTCTGGTCGTAGTAGAGCTTCTGGGGCTGGGACAGGTCCTTCAGCTTGGCCGCGGCCATCCGGGCGATGGGGGCGGTGCAGTCCGGGCGCATGACCAGGATGCAGCCACTGCGGTCGATGATCTTCAGCATCTGCTCCTGGGGCAAGGGGTTGCCCGTCTGGATGAACAGATCGTAAAACTCCACCTCGGGGGTACTCACCTCCCGGTAGCCCCGAGTCTGAAACAGCTCCGTGAGGGCCTCCCGGGTCCGGCGGCGCTCCTGGCACTCCTCAAACAGCCGGTCCTGGGTCCCCTCGGGGAGAGAAATGGCGCTTTTCACCCCATCGCCTCCTTTCTGATGCTTTCGTATATTATCACACTACTACGCTAAAGTCAACCCCTGTTTCCTATTCAAACAGCGTGAGTTGGCTGGTCTCCGGCATCCCGGCCAGAGCCCCGGCGGCCTTCAGCCCCTCGATGTGGGCCTTGGAGACCTTGGGGCAGGCGTCGGAGAACTCGGAGACAGAGATGAAGGTCCTCCCCTGGCGCTGTTCCAGGATGGACTGGGCGGCGGCGTCCCCCAGGCCTGGGATGGAGATGAAGGGGGGCAGCAGCGTCCCCTTCTCCTCGTTCATGAGGAAGCGGGCGGCGTCGGAGCGGTAGAGGTCCATGGCCTCAAAGTGGAAGCCCCGGAGGTAGAACTCGTAGCAGACCTCCAGGGTGACCAGCATGGTCTGCTCCACGTCGGTGGCGTCCTTGTCCTTGGCCTCGATCTCCTTCATCTTGCCCTTCACCTGGTCCATCCCCTGGCACATGACGGTGGCGTCGAAGGCCTTGGCCCGGATGGTGAAGTAGGCGGCGTAGAAGGCCAGGGGACGGTGGACCTTGAACCAGGCGATGCGGTAGGCCATCATCACGTAGGCCACGGCGTGGGCCTTGGGGAAGAGGTAGCCGATCTTGGCCAGGGAGTCGATGTACCAGTCGGGGACGTTATGGGCCTTCATGTCCTCTACCCAGCCGGGCTGGAAGCCGCCCTTCTTCACCTTCCCCTTCCGCACCGCCTCCATGATCTTGAAGGCGGTCTTGGGGTCCATCCCCTGCTTGATGAGGTAGAGCATGATGTCGTCCCGGCAGCCTACGGTGTCCAGGACGGAGACGCCGTCGTTCAGGATCAGCTCCCGGGCGTTGCCCAGCCACACGTCGGTACCGTGGGAGAAGCCGGAGAGCCGCACCAGGGTGCTGAAGTCCTTGGGCTGGGTGTCCATGAGCATCTGGCGGGTGAACTTGGTGTTGAACTCCGGGATGGCCACGGCGCCGGTGGGGCCCAGGACGGGGTCGTCCACAAAGCCCAGCTTTTCCGAGGTGGTGAACAGGCTCATGGTGTCCGGGTCGTCCAGCTTGATGTCGGTGCGGGCGTTGACGCCGGTGAGGTCCTCCAGCATACGGATCATGGAGGGGTCGTCGTGGCCCAGCATATCCAGCTTCAGGAGGTTGGACTCCATGGAGTGGTATTCAAAGTGGGTGGTGATGATGTCGGTGGCGGTGTCGTCGGCGGGGTGCTGGACGGGGCAGAAATCGTAGATCTCGCAGTCCTGGGGGATGACCACCATGCCGCCGGGGTGCTGGCCAGTGGTGCGCTTGACCCCGGTACAGCCGGTGGCCAGGCGGTTCTCCTCCGCCTTGGTGGCGTGGAGACCCCGCTTTTCCAGATACTTCTTCACATAGCCAAAGGCGGTCTTCAGGGCGATGGTGCCGATGGTGCCCGCTCGGAAGACGTGGTTTTCCCCAAAGAGCTCGAAGGTGTAGCGGTGGGCGCGGGACTGGTATTCCCCGGAGAAATTCAGGTCGATATCCGGCACCTTGTCCCCGCCGAAGCCCAGGAAGGTCTCGAAGGGGATGTCGAAGCCGTCCTTCTCATAGGGCATGCCGCAGACGGGGCACACCGCGTCGGGCATATCCGCCCCGCAGCCGTACCGGGGGTCCACGTCGAAGTCGGCGTGCTTGCAGTTAGGACAGCGGTAGTGGGGGGGCAGGGAGTTGACCTCGGTGATGCCGGAGAGGAAGGCCACGATGGAGGAGCCCACCGAGCCCCGGGACCCCACCAGGTAGCCGTGGGCCAGGGAGTCCTGCACCAGCTTCTGGGCGGACATATAGATCACGTCGTAGTGACAGCGCAGGATATCCCCCAGCTCCGCGTCGATCCGGTCCACCACCACCTGGGGCGGCTCCTGGCCGTAGAGCTCCCGGGCCCGCCCCCAGACCAGGTCGCTGAGGAGCTGGGCGGAGTTCTCGATGGTGGGGGGAAAGAGGCCGGAGGGCAAGGGGTGCATCTGGTCGCACCAGTCGGCGATGAGGTTGGTGTTGGTGACCACCACCTCCTGGGCCTTCTCCGGGCCCAGGTAGGCGAACTCCTCCAGCATCTCGTCGGTGGTACGGAGGTAGAGGGGGTTGGGGCTGTCGGCGTCGTCCATCCCCTTGGAGTCCAGGATGATGTGGCGGTAGATCTCCTCCTGGGGGTCCAGGAAGTGGACGTCCCCGGTGGCGCACACGGGCTTGCCCAGCTTCTCCCCCAGCTCCACCACCTTGCGGTTGAAGTCCCGCAGGTCCTCCTCGGAACGCGCCGTCTGCCGCCCGTCCTTGCCGGGGCGGAGCATGAAGGCGTTGTTGGACAGGGGCTGGATCTCCAGGTAGTCGTACCACTGGGCGATGCGCTCCAGCTCCTCCTGGGGCTTGCCCTCCACGATGGCCCGGAAGAGCTCCCCCGCCTCGCAGGCGGAGCCCAGGATCAGCCCCTCCCGGTTCTCGTTGATGAGGCTCTTGGGCATGATGGGGTAGCGGTGGAAGTGCTCCAGGTGGGACAGGGAGATGAGCTTGTAGAGGTTCCGCAGACCGGTCTGGTTCTTGGCCAGGACGATGAGGTGATAGGCGGAGCGGCGGGTCTGGCCCCCCACCTTCGCCCCCGCCAGAACGGCGTCCGCGTCCCGGAGGCGGGCGGCTCCCTTGGCGCGGAGGAGGCGCAGTTCGTCCAGCAGGATGCCCGCGGCGGTGGCGGCGTCGTCGTCCGCCCGGTGGTGGTTGAACTCCCCCAGGCGGAGGTGGGCGGCCACCGTGTCCAGCTTGTGGTTCTTCAGTTCCGGGTAGAGGCGCCGGGCCAGGGAGAGGGTGTCCACGGTGGTGGGGGTAAAGGGCAGGCCCATGCGGGCCGCCGCCTGGCGGAGAAAGCTCACGTCAAAGTCGGCGTTGTGGGCCACCAGAGGGCAGTCGCCGGCGTAGTCCAGAAAGGCCCGGACCGCCTCCTCCTGGCTGGGCGCGCCCCGGAGCATCTCGTCGGTGATGCCGGTGAGGGAGACGATCTTGGGGCTCAGGGGGCGACGGGGGTCGGCGAAGGTGCTGAAGCGCTGGGGCTGGATGACGCCGTCCTGGATCCGCACCGCGCCGATCTCGATGATGGCCTCCTCCCGGGGGTCGAAGCCGGTGGTCTCGATGTCGAAGACCACATACTCCCCCTCCAGGGGGCGGTCCGCCGGGCCGTGGACGGCGGCGGTGCTGTCCACGTCGTTTTGGAAGTACGCCTCCACGCCGTAGAGGATCTTGATGTCCTTTTTGGCGGCGGCGTGGTCCGCGTCGGGAAAGGCGTGGGCCACGCCGTGGTCGGTGATGGCGATGGCCCGGTGGCCCCAGGACAGCGCCCGGCCCACCGCGTCGCCGGTGACGGTGAGGGCGTCGGCGGCGGACATCTGGGTGTGGAGGTGGAGCTCCACCCGCTTCTGGGGCGCGGTGTCCCGGCGCTTCTCCTTCTCCGCCGCCTGGATGCCGGTGGGCCGGAGGACCAGGTCGCCGTCGTAGCGGTCCATCTCCAGTCGGCCCTGGACCAGGAGGTGCTGGCCCGCCTGGACCTTGGAGACGATGGCCTTGGCCTCCTCGTTCCGCATGAACTGGGTGACCCGGATGGAACCGGTGTAGTCGGTGAGGTCGAAGCGGACCACCGTGTTGTGGCTTTTCAGCTCCTTGTGGTCGACGCTGAACACGTCCCCCTTCACCAGCGCGGTCCCCTGCTCCACCGTGAGGTCGGACATGGGGGTGATCGTCTTCGCGGTGATCTTGCCGTAGAAATTGCCGCCGGTCTTCCCCCGCCTGGGCGGGGCGCTGGGGCGGGCCTTCATGGCGGCCAGCCGCTCCCCCTCCGCCCGGTCCAGGAGCTGGGCGGCCTTGGGGCGCTGAGCGGGGGCGGCGCTGGAGAAGACCACCCGCGTGGGACGGCCCGCCACCGCCTCCAGCAGGCTCGCCGTCTGGGGGAGGTAGGCGCTCAAGAGCTCCTGGCCCCCGTTGGGGAGGTCGACGGTCAGGGTCTCCCCTTCCCACCGGCCAACGGCCCCCGCCATCAGGCCCCGGGCGGGGGCGAAGCGCTTGCCGAGCTCCCGGCGCAGCAACTCCACCAGCGCCGCCGGGTCACGCTCCCCGGCGGGGGCCGTCGGGTCGTCGGCGGGGGCGGGCGAAAGGAGGGTGACGGCACCGCCGTAGGTCTGGGCCAGCTCCGCCTCCACCGTCTGGCGCTCCGCCTCTGTCAGGGGCGGGTCCAGCTCCAGGGTGGCTTGGACGCCTCCGGCCAGGGGGTCGGAGGCGATATGTAAGACCTGGCACTCCGCCAGCCGGGCGGTCAGCTGGGGGTCCTGGGGAACATAGGCGGAAAAGGCGAGGAAAAAGGGGACCTTCTTGCTGTGCGATGCCAAAACGCTCTCTCCTTACAGTGTATTGATGAGCCGGAACAGCTCGTCCACCAGCTCCGCCTGGGGGACTTTTTTCACCACCTGGCCGTGCTGGAACAGCATACCGACGCCGTCGCCCCCGGCGATGCCCACGTCGGCGGCGGAGGCCTCGCCGGGGCCGTTGACGGTACAGCCCATGACCGCCACGGTGATGGGCTTGTCCACCGTCTCCAGCCGCCGCTCCACCTCGTCCGCCATCTCGATCAAATTCACCCGGGTGCGGCCGCAGGTGGGGCAGGCGATGAGCTCCGGGCCGTCCTTTCGTACCCCGGCGGCCTTGAGGATGTTCCGGGCGGCGTAGACCTCCTCGATGGGGTCGGCGGAGAGGGAGACCCGCACGGTGTCCCCGATGCCCAGGGCCAGCAGGCCGCCGATGCCCACGGCGGATTTCAAGACGCCCATCTTGGGGGTCCCCGTCTCGGTGACGCCCACGTGGAGAGGGTAGTCGTACCGCTGGGAGAAGAGCTGGTAGGCCGCCATGGTCACCGGGACGCTGGAGGACTTCATGGAAACGCAGATCTGGTCGAAGTCGTACCGTTCCAGGAGCCGGATGTGGCCCAGGGCGCTCTCCACCAGCGCCTCCGGCGTGGCCCCGCCGTATTTGGCCAGGAGGGGCTTTTCCAGGGAGCCGCCGTTGACCCCCACCCGGATGGGGATGCCCTTCTGGCGGCAGGCGTCCGCCACCGCCTTCACCCGGTCGTCCCCGCCGATGTTCCCGGGGTTGATGCGCACCTTGTCGCACCCGGCGGCCACGCACTCCAGGGCCAGCTTGTAGTCGAAGTGGATGTCCACCACCAAGGGGATGTCCACCCGCTCCTTGATGGCCCCCACCGCGTGGGCGGCGGCCAGGTCGGGCACGGCCACCCGGACGATCTGGCACCCGGCGGCCTGGAGGCGGCGAATTTGCTCCACCGTGGCGGCCACGTCCTGGGTGGGGGTGTTGCACATGGATTGGATGGTCACCGCCGCGCCCCCGCCGATGGGGACGCCGCCGACCAGGATCTGTCTTGTCATAGGCTCACCGTCCAAACAGTTTCAATACGTCGCTGGCCGCGATCACCAGCATCAGCCCCAGCAGGGCCACCAGGAAGACGGCGTTCACCGCCCCCTCGTATTTGGGATCCAGTCGGCGGCGGGTCAGGGCGGTGTAGAGCAGGTTCACCGCCAGGAAGAGGATCCGCCCGCCGTCCAGGGCGGGGATGGGGAGCAGGTTCATCACCGCCAGGTTGATGGCCAGAAAGGCCAGGAAGTAGAGAATCCGCAAAAAGCCCCCCACCGGGGTCTCCGCCGAACTGGCCACCTGGCCCATCAGGTCCACGATGCCCACCGGGCCGGACATATCCCGGATACCCACCGCCCCGGTGACCAGGTCGCCCAGGCTGATCCACACCAGGCGGACGGTGTCGATACACTGATACCAGGTCATCCGCAGCCGGTCCACCAGCGAGGCGGGGTAGGCCCGGACGGCCAAATTCACCCCCAGCCCCTGCCGGGGGCCGTCCTCCGTCTGGATGGTGGCGGCGCGGGTCATGTCCACCCCCTCCAGGAGGACCTTCTGGCCGTCCCGCAGGACCTGGATATCCGCCCGGGCCCCTGTCCGGGTGAGGAAGAGGTTGGCGTCCCCCTGGGTCAGGATGGCGTGGCCGTCCACGGAGAGGAACTGATCCCCCGCCATGAGGCCCTGGGCGGGCAGAAGGGAGCCGGGGACAAAGGAGTCGATCACGTCCACGGGGTAGGTGCTGTGGGAGAGGCAGAGGCCCAGAAACAGGAGGAAGCCCAGCAGGAAGTTCATCGCCACCCCGGCCAGGAGGATGAGGAGCTTCTTCCCCGCCCCGGCCTTCTGAAAGGAGCGGGGGTCGTCGGTGTCCTCGTCCTCCCCCTCCATGGCGCAGTAGCCGCCGATGGGAAACAGACGCAGGGTGTAGAGGGTCTCCGCCCCCTGGTGGCCCAGGAGCTTGGGGCCCATGCCCACGGCGAATTCGTTCACCTTCACCCCGCACCATTTCGCCACGATGAAGTGGCCCAGCTCATGGGCGGCGATGAGAAGGCCAAACAGGAGGATGCCCACCAGAACGATCAGTACGGTACTCATACTTCACCTCAAACCATTTCCAGCGCCCGGGCGCGGGCCCCGGCGTCCGCGGCCAGAATGTCCTCCAGGGTGGGTTCCGCCACCTTGGGGGCGGCGGCCAGGGCCGCCGCGCAGAGCCGGGGGATATCGTAGAACCCCAGCCTGCCCTCCAGGAACAGGGCCACCGCCACCTCGTTGGCGCCGTTGAGGGCGGCGGGGGCCACGCCCCCCTGTCGGGCCGCTTCCCGGGCCAGCTCCAGACAGGGGAAGTTTTCCCTGTCCGGGGGCGAAAAAGTCAGCTTCGGACAGCTCAGCAGGTCCAGCGTCGCCGCCGGGCCGGGCACCCGCTCCGGCCAGGTCAGGGCGTACTGGATGGGCAGGCGCATATCCGGCGCCCCCAGCTGGGCCAGCACCGCCCCGTCCTGAAACTCCACCAGGGAGTGGACAACGCTCTCCCGGTGGATCACCACCTCGATCTTCTCCAGAGGGAGGTCGTAGAGCCACATGGCCTCCATGACCTCAAAGCCCTTGTTCATCATGGTGGCGGAGTCGATGGTGATCTTGGCCCCCATGGACCAGTTGGGGTGGCGCAGCGCCTCCTGGGGCGTGACGCGCTCCAGGGCGCTCCGGTCCATGCCGTAGAAGGGCCCGCCGGAGGCGGTGAGGAGGATGCGGCGCACCTCCTCCCTGGGGCGGGCACAGCCCTGGAGGCACTGGAAGATAGCCGAGTGCTCCGAGTCCACGGGCAGGAGTCGGACGCCTTTCTCCCGGGCGGCGGCGGTGACCAGCGCCCCGGCGCAGACCAGGGTCTCCTTGTTGGCCAGGGCGATGTCCTTCCCCGCGGCGATGGCGGCCAGGGTGGGCTCCAGCCCCGCCGCGCCCACCACGGCGGTGAGGACGGCGTCCACCCCCTCCAGGGTGGCGGCCTCCAGCAGTCCCTCCCGACCGGAGGCCACCCGGATGGGGGTGTCCCCCAGGCGGACCGCCAGGTCCCGGGCGGCGTGCTCGTCGGTGAGGACCACCAGCTCCGGGCGGAAGGCCCGGGCCTGCTCCTCCAGCAGCGCCCCGCTCCGATGGGCGGTGAGCGCCCCCACAGACAGGCCAAGGGCGGCGATCACCTCCAGCGATTGCCGCCCGATGGAACCTGTGGAACCCAGTATGGAAAGCCGCTGTTTCAAGGCGCGCGCCCCCTCCTTTTTGTCAGTTCAGCACCAGCGCGGGTAGCAGCCGCCACAAGATCTCGATGAGCGGCGCGCAGAAGATCACGCTGTCAAACCGGTCCAGCACGCCGCCGTGACCGGGCAGGATGTTTCCGAAGTCCTTCAGGTGGTACTGCCGTTTGATATAGGAGAAGGACAGGTCCCCCATCTGGGCCATCAGGCTCCCCAGGGCCCCATAGAGGGCCAGGAGCGGGTAGCGGACGGTGAGGTGGAAGCCCAGGTCCAGCACCAGGCCGTACACCAGCATACTCACCACCGCCCCCACAAGGCCGCTCACCGCGCCCTCCACCGTCTTCTTGGGGGAGAGCTCCGGGGCCAGCTTGTGCTTGCCGAAGAGCATTCCGCCGAAGAGGGCGAAGGCGTCGGACAAAAAGGCGGCCACCAGCGGGGAGAGGATGAGGTACTTTCCCCCCTCCATCTGGTCCAGGCGGATGAAGCTGGAGAGGAAGTAGGGGATCAGGGTGGCGAAGAAGAAGGCCCCGCCCATTTTCTCCACCGTCACGGTGTAGTGGCTGGAGATGGCCTCGGCAAAGGTCAGGGCGAAGTAGAGGAACACCACGCACAGCGCGGAGAAGGTGCCCTGGCCGATGTAGGTCCAGAAGGGGATCAGCCCGGCCAGGAGGATGGAGTAGGCGGACAGCCTGGCGTTTTTCACAAAGCCGGTGGACCACAGCACCTCGTGGACGGCGATCATGGAGAGGACGGAGATGGCGATGGGGATGGCGATGGGGGGCAGGAAAAACAGCAGCAGGAAAATCAGCGGCACGAAGACCACCGCGACCATGACCCGTTGAAACACGCTCAAACCCCTCCAAATCTGCGTTTTCTCTGTTGATAGGCCGCGATGGCGGCCAGCAGGTCCGACTCCTGGAAGTCGGGCCAGAGGACGTCGGTGTAGTAGAACTCCGCGTAGGCCGCCTGCCACAGGAGGAAGTTGGACAGGCGCTGTTCCCCGCTGGGGCGGATGATGAGGTCCGGGTCGGGCACACCGTGGGAGTAGAGGTAGCCCTCGAACCCAGCCTCTGTCAAGGCCTCGGGGTCGGCCCGTCCGGCCAGGCAGTCGGCGGCGTAGGCCCGGACCGCCTGGAGGATCTCGTCCCGCCCGCCGTAGTTGAGGCAGATGTTCATCCGGCACTGGGGGTAGCGCGCGGAACTCTCCCGCACCTGGGCGCACAGGGCCTGGAGGTCCGGGTCCAGGGCGGAGAGGTCCCCAAAGAAGTCGATCTGGAACTGGTTCTTGTCCATGTCCCGCAGGGCCTCCAGAAGATAGTTCTTCAAAAGGCCCATGATGGCGGAGACCTCCTCCGGGGCGCGCTTCCAGTTCTCGGTGGAGAAGGCGTAGAGCGTCAGGTAGGGGATGCCCAGCTTCTTCACCTGGGTGGCGATCTTCCGCAACGTCTCCGCCCCGGCGGCGTGGCCGCCGCTGCGGGGCAGGTGGCGCTTCTGGGCCCAGCGGCCGTTGCCGTCCATGATGATGGCGATGTGCCGGGGCAGGCGGGTCAGGTCCACCTCCGCCGACGGCGTCTTTTTGGAAAACAGCATGGCACTCTCAACTCCCCGGGGGTGTTTGGGCGGTCACACCGCCATCAGTTCCTTCTCCTTGGCGGCGGTGAGGGTGTCGATCTCCTTGCAGTACTTGTCGGTGAGCTTCTGAAGCTCCTCCTCGTAGTCCTTGCGGTCGTCCTCGGTGATCTCGCCCTTCTTCTCCATGGACTTGATGGCGTCCATGGCGTCCCGGCGGATGTTGCGGATGGCCACCTTGCCGCCCTCGCCGTACTTCTGGACCTGGCGGGTCAACTCCTTGCGGCGCTCCTCGGTGAGCTGGGGGAAGGCCAGGCGGATCACCTTGCCGTCGTTCTGGGGGTTGATGCCCAGGTCGGAGGTCTGGATGGCCTTCTCAATGGTCTTCAGCAGGCTGGAGTCCCAGGGCTGGATCATCAGGCTCCGGGGGTCGGGCGAGGAGATGGTGGCCACCTGCTGGAGGGGGGTCATGGTGCCGTAGTACTCCACCTGGATCCGGTCCAGCACCCCGGCGTTGGCACGCCCGGCCCGGACGGAGGCGAAGTCGCCCTTGACCACCTCGATGGTCTTTTTCATCTTGGTCTCATATTCCGCGTGAACGTCAGCCATTTTTCTGCTCCTCCTTTACAATTGTGCCCACCTTCTCCCCCATGATGACCCGGTAGATGTTCTCCGGGTCCTTGAGGGCGAAGAGGATGACCGGGATGTTGTTGTCCATGGACAGGGACGTGGCGGTGGAGTCCATGACTTGAAGGTGCTGGGCCAGGACCTGGTCGTAGGTGATGACGTCGTACTTCACCGCCTCGGGGTCCTGACGGGGATCGGCGGAGTAGACGCCGTCGATGTTCTTGGCCAGCAGGATGGCGTCCGCCTCGATCTCCACGGCCCGGAGGACGGCAGCGGTGTCGGTGGAGAAGAAGGGGTTGCCCGTGCCGCAGCCGAAGATGACCACCCTCCCCTTCTCCAGGTGCCGGAT
>CANQMK010000011.1 GCA_947624895.1 uncultured Oscillospiraceae bacterium
GCCTCGGCAGGAGCCGGAGCCTCAGCGGGCGCCGGAGCCTCGGCGGGGGCGGCGGCCTCCGCGGGGGCTTCCGCCGGCGCGGGCGCGGCGTCGTCGCCGGGGGCGGCCAGGGCGGGCAGAGCCACCAGGCTCGCCACCATGACCAGGCACACCAGCCAAGCCAAAATCTTTCGCGTACTGTTCTTCTTCATCATCCATGCCTCCCTGTCATCTCATCCACAGCGTCCCGTCGGGACGCGGAGCGTACAAAATCGTAAAGCAGTCAACGGGAAAACACCCACCGCCGCTGGATCTGGAAGCTGACCAGGAACAGGCCCAGGTCCACCAGGACCTTCCACAGCACCAGCGGCCCGGCCAGGTGGCCGCACAGGGTGACCAGCCCCGCGCTGAAGCCGGTCTGGAACACGCACAGCAGGGCGTAGCGCGGTCCGCTCCGGGCGGCCCTCTCCCCGCTGTGGAACACCGCCTTGCGGTTGAGCAGGTAGTTCACCGTGGCGGAGACCAGCCGGGCCAGGACGGTACACACCCCCACCGTCCACGCCCCGAAGCGGTCCGGGGCGAAGAGCCGGGTCAGCAGGGCGAACAGGGCGATGTCCACCACAAAGCTGGCCACTGAGGCGGCGCAGAACTTCAGTAGCAGGGCGTAGATCCGCGCCGAGTCCAGCAGGGGGTTGAAGTGGGAGGACCGGTTGCCCTCCAGGTACACCGTCTGGATGGGGATCTCCCGGATGGGGACCTGGGCGGTCCGGGTCTCCAGGAGCATATTGGTCTCGAACTCGTAGCGCTCCCCGGGGATGTCCAGCAGGTGGGACATGAAGGCGGCGGGGACGCCGCGCAGGCCGGTCTGGGTGTCGGTGACCCGCACGCCGCAGAGCAGGCGCATGGACTGGCGGGTCAGGCGGTTGCCCAGCTGACTGCGGGCGGGCACGCCGGAGCGGTCAAAGTCCCGGCAGCCCAGGATCAGCGCCTGGGGCTGGGCCCGGAGGGCGTCGGCGCAGGCGAGGATATCCTGGGGGGTGTGCTGGCCGTCGGCGTCGGCGGTGACGCAGCCGATGGCGTCGGGGTAGTGGGTCAGGCAGTGGTTGAAGCCGGTCTTGAGCCCCCGCCCCTTGCCCAGGTTCCGGGCGTGGCGGAGCACCTGGCACCCCAGGGCCTGGGCCTGGTCAAAGATATCCCGGCAGTCCGCACCGCTCCCGTCGTCCACCAGGAGGATGGGGTCGGGCCAGAGGCCCCGCAGCGCCTGGATCAGCTCCAGGAGCCGCCCGTCCGGGTCCAGGGCGGGGATCAGGAGGACCACCTGGCCGGAGCGCTCGTCTGTCAACAACCTGTCCTCTCCCTCCCCCGGTGGCCCACGAAAAATGAGCACAAGGATACCTATACATGAAACAGTATACACGCTTTTCACAAGAAACGCAAGGGACAACGAAAGATTTTTTGTAGACCTTTGAAAATAAATCTCCGGGACCACTACACATTTTCAACAGGGTGTGTTATAATACTCCCGCCTATGTTCCAAGCACATCGGAGAAGGAGGCCCCCGATATGGATATTCGGACTTGCTATCAACAGCTGGGCGGGGATTACGAGGCGGTGATGGGCCGCCTGCGCCAGGAGGAGCGGGTGGCGAAGTTCCTGCGCCTGTTCCCCCGGGACGAGAGCTTTACCCTGCTGACAGACTCCCTGACGGCGCGGGACTGGCCCTCCGCCTTCCGGGCGGCCCACACCCTGAAGGGGGTGGCCATGAACCTGGGGCTGTCCGCCCTGGCCCAGTCCAGTTCCGAGCTCACCGAGGCCCTGCGCGCCGGGGAGCCCGCCCAGGACCCCACCCCGCTCTACCAGGCGGTGAAGGGGGACTACGAGAAGACGGTGGCCGCCATCGGCGCGCTGGAAAACGGCTGAACGGGGGAGAGGGAAGATGACAAAGAAAGAAAAACAGCGGGAGAGCAAGCGCACCGTCCTCATCGTGGACGACACCGAGCTGAACCGCGCCCTCCTCACCGACATCCTGGCCCCTGACTACGACATTCTGGAGGCCGCCACCGGCATGGAGGCGGTGGGGGTGCTCACCAGCCGCTGGACGGGGATCTCCCTGGTCCTGCTGGACGTGGTCATGCCGGACATGGACGGCTTCGAGCTGCTCAGCCTGATGAACAAAAACGGCTGGCTGTCCTCCGTCCCCGTCATCATGATCTCCGCCGACGCCTCGGCGGGCTATATCGACCGGGCCTACGACCTGGGCGCCACCGACTATATCACCCGCCCCTTTGACGAGCAGACGGTCCGCCGCCGTGTGCAGAACACCATCAACCTCTACGCCAAGCAGAAGGTGATGGAGAACATGGTCACCGAGCAGATCATGGAGAAGGAGCGCAGCAACTTCCAGATGGTGGAGATCCTCAGCAACGTGGTGGAGTTCCGAAACGGCGAGAGCGGCCTCCACGTCCGCCACGTGCGGGCCATCACCGATGTGCTCCTCCAGACCCTGCGCCGCCGGTGCCCCCAGTACGGACTCACCGCCACCCAGATCGCCCTGATCACCAACGCCTCCGCCCTCCATGACATCGGCAAGATCTCCATTGACGAAAAGATCCTCAACAAGCCCTCCCGCCTCACCCCGGAGGAGTTCGAGATCATGAAGACCCACACCGTCACCGGCGCGCGGATGCTGGAGGAGACGCCCAACCCCCAGGGGGGAAACGACTCCTTCCTCCGGGTGGCCCACGACATCTGCCGCTGGCACCACGAGCGCTACGACGGCCGGGGCTACCCCGACGGTCTCAAGGGGGAGGAGATCCCCATCTCCGCCCAGGTGGTGGCCCTGGCGGACGTGTACGACGCCCTCACCGCCACCCGGGTCTACAAGCCCGCCTACCCCCCGGAGAAGGCCATGGAGATGATCCTGGGCGGCGAGTGCGGCACCTTCAACCCCCTGCTGCTGGAGTGCCTGAAGGAGTGCGCCCAGCGGCTCAAGCGGGAGCTGGACCTGAATTCGGACAGCTCTATGAGCGCCATGGAGATCCGCCGGGTCACCAGCGAACTGCTGGCCCACGGCGAGCTCACCGCCTCCAGCCGGACGCTGAACCTGTTGGAGCAGGAGCGGGGCAAGACCCAGTTCTACACCTCCATGAGCCGGGAGATGTTCTTTGAGTACGACCGGGAGAGCCACCGGGTGACCCTCTCCGGCTGGGCGGCCCAGGAGCTGGGCCTGACCGAGACGACCATCCACCTGGACACCGGCATCCAGGAGGAGATCCTGGGGGCCGAGGCGCTGAAGGATGTGAACCGCCTCCTGGCCGGGGCCACCTACCTGGACCCGGACGTGACCGGGGAGTACACCCTGGAGCTGTCCGGCGGCCCCCGGCGCTTCCGGGTGGACCTGCGCACCCTGTGGGACGGGGAGGACCGGCCCACCTTCGCCCGGGTGGTGGGCAAGCTCACCGCCCTGGACGGCTGACGGCGGGGAGGGATCGCCATGAAGCTCACCTGGAGGACCTGCCTGCGGGCGGGGATCACCGTCTTTCTCCTGTTTTTGTGCGTCCGCTACTGGCCGGCGCTGTCCGGCTTCCTGGCCCTGGCCGCCAAGGCCGCCGCGCCCATCTTCGTGGGGTGCGCCGCCGCCTTTGTGCTGAACATCCCCATGAGCGCCTATGAGCGCCTCTACGCCCCCAACAGCGACCGGGCCTGGGTGCAAAAGAGCCGTCGGCCGGTGTGCCTGTGCCTGGCCGTGCTCAGCGTGCTGATTGTCCTGGCGGTGCTGCTGCGGCTGGTGGTGCCGGAGCTGGCGGCCTGCGTGGGCCTGCTGGTCTCCCGCCTGCCCGGCGCCCTGGACTGGGTGGTGGACGCCGTGAGCCGGATTGACTGGCTCTCCCCGGAGGTGGCGGAGTACCTGAACGGCCTGGACTGGCAGCAGATGGTGGGCGCCGTGGTCAGCGGCTTCGGCAGTGTGGCCAACATGGCCGCCGGGCTGGTGGGCTCGGTGGTCTCCGGGGTGGTCACCGCCTCCCTGGCCCTGATCGTCGCCGTCTACGTGCTCCTGGGCAAGGAGCGGCTGGGGCGGCAGATCAAGGCCCTGGCCCGCCGGTACCTGAAGCGGGAGTGGTGGAGCGGTCTGAGCCACGTCCTGGACGTGGTCCAGGACAGCTTCCGGAGCTATATCGTGGGCCAGTGCACCGAGGCGGTGATCCTGGGCTGTCTGTGCGCGGCGGGGATGCTCCTGCTCCGCTTCCCCTATGCGGCGGTGGTGGGGGCCACCGTGGGCTTCACCGCCCTCATCCCCGTGGCGGGGGCCTATATCGGCGGGGCGGTGGGCTTTTTCCTCATCTTCACCGTCTCCCCCCTCCAGGCCATCCTGTTCTTGGTCTACCTGTCCATCCTCCAGCAGTTGGAGGGGAACATCATCTACCCCAAGGTGGTGGGCACCTCCCTGGGCTTGCCCGGGATCTGGGTGCTGTGCGCGGTAATCGTGGGCGGCGGCGTCATGGGCGTGCTGGGCATGGTCCTGGGCGTCCCCCTGGCCGCCGCGGCCTACCGGCTGCTCCAGGAGGACGTGCGCCGGGGCAAGCACCCCCACACCCCCATCCTCCCCCAGGAGGACGACTGACCGGCGGGGAGCCGCCGGAGCGGAGCGACCATCGAGACGACAAGACCCGCCCTCGGCCTGTGGAAAGGCTGAGGGCGGGTCTTCGCGTTCAACGGGGCAGGCGGGCGATGAGGGCGGGGCCATTTTGCTTCAGCCACCGATGGTGGGTCTGGTAGTCGGGCATGACGCGGAGCAGGAGCTGGTAAAACCGGGGGGAGTGGTCCATCACCTTGCGGTGGCACAGCTCGTGGACCACCACGCTGTCCAGCACCTCCGGGGGTGCCAGCATCAAAAGGCAGTTGAAGGAGAGGTTCCCCTGGGCCGAACAGCTGCCCCACCGGGCCCGCTGGCGGCGGATGGTGATCTTGCCGTAGTCCACCCCCACCAGGGGGGCGTAAAAGGCCACCCGCTGGGGGAGGTGCGCCCGGGCCCGGGCGGCCAGGTCCTCCAACTCCGCCGGAGTGAGGGGGACCACCGCCGCCAGCTCCGCCTGCCGCCGGGCCTCCCGCTCCATGGCCTGGCGGAGCCAGCCCTGGTGGGCCTGGACGAAGCGGTCGATCTCCCCCCGGCTGACCCACCGGGGGGCCCGGACGATCACCTGACCCTCCCTGAGCTCCATGGCCAGGGTCTTGCGCCGGGAGCGGATGAGCTGAAAGTCCACCTCACCCCACCTCCCCGACGGCCTGGATGAGGCGCAGCTTCTCCCCCCGGCTCAGGGCCTTGATGGCCGCCTCCCGCCGGAGGGCCTGGGACCTGTCCGCCGCGGGCTCGGTATACACCAGCTCCACCGGCAGACGGGCCCGGGTGTACTTGGCCCCCCGCCCGGCGCTGTGGGCCGCCAGCCGCCGGGTCAGGTCGTTGGTACAGCCGGTGTACAGCGTGCCGTCCCCACAGCGGAGGATGTAGACGGTGTAGGCGCTCACGACTCGTTGACCAGCTTTCCCGTCATGTGGTCCACCGTCAGCTCCAGCATCCGCACCCGGTGGAAGTCCCGCTCCAACTCCCGGTCCACCCCCTCCACCGTGGGGTAGTACTTGAGCCCCAGCAGCCGGAGGACCTCCCGGGCCCGCCGGGGGTCCTCCACCGCCGCGACCCGGCCAAAGAGGACGACGCTTTTGATGTTCAGCGCCCACTCCCCCTCCCGGCGGAAGCCCTGGTCCATCACGCAGAAGCATGCCCTGTCGTCGGCGGCCAGGGCGTCCAGCTTGTGGCCCACCTGGGCGCAGTGGAAGTAGAGCTTGCCGTCCAGGTAGAGGAAATCCATGGGGAAGGCGTAGGGGTAGCCGTCCTCCCCGTGGACCGCCAGCACCCCCCGGGGCGCCTGCCGGAGCACCTGTTCGCACTCCCCTTGGGAGAGCCCCTGCTTAAAACGGCGCATAGGTCGGAACATCGCGATCCCTCCTGTGTCGGTCACGGCGGCGCATACGCCCCGTGCCTTTTTGTAAATCATTTTTCGCCCTTTTCCGGCCTGGTGAAGCGGCATTTTGGGTAGGTGCTGCAGCCCCAGAACGGGCCGTACTTCCCCTTGCGGAGTACCAGATCAGCGCCGCAGAAGGGGCATTTGTTCCGCAGGTCGTCCACGTGCCTCTGTTTCTCCTCGGCGGTCTTTTCCGTCAGCCCCTGGAGCTTGTCCGCCATGGTCTGAAGCTCCGCCTCGCCGTAGAGGATAAGGGCTCCGCTTAGCTTGGCGCGCAGGCTCTTCAGCATATCCGGCCGCCGGACGATGACCACATCGGCGGTGTCCTCGGGGACTTTTTTCAGCGTACAGCGCTCCGAGAAGACGATGTATGAGGTGAAGGCCTCCTCCGGCAGACCCAGGTATTCAGCCAGGGCCCGGATGTGGGTCCGGTTTTGCCGGATGGGATTGTAAAAGCGGTTCTTCTGGCCGTTTTGCAGGCGCTGGGTCCAGTTCAGCCCGTCCGCGTCGCCAAAGATCCACCCGCTGTAATTCTTGCTCTCAAAGACAAAGATGCCCTTTTCGTGGAGCATGAGCAGATCCACCTCGGTGGTCTTGCCCTTCAGAGGGAGATATAGGTTTTTCAACACGGTCAAACGCCCGGGCAGATTGTCGTGGGTCAGGGCGTATTCCGTGGCATACTCACCGAACTGGCCGGGGTTTTCATAGTGGAGGAGCGTGTTGAAAAAGCCGGGCTCCTCGCCCATCAAGCGCTGCCAAAAGCCCATATCGATACCTCCAGGTCGCCCGTTTTACAGTCCCATCTTCTCGCTTTTTCGTGGCCCCGCCACTGGATGCCGACCCCGCTCGTGCCCCTATCGCGCCACCAGGCCGTCAAAGAAGTCCCGGGCGGAGCGCAGATCGGCGCTGTTGGGTCGGCCCTTGGCGATGCCGCCCACCAGCTTGAAGGGGCCAAAGGTGTCGTAGCCCTTGCAGAAAAACTGGCCCAGCACCTGGGGCGCTCGGTCGGCGATGGCGGCGCGGATGGCGTCGCTGTGCCTGGCCGAGGACGCGCCCCCGGTGAAGACGAAGAAGGTCTTGCCGCCCACCGGGAAATGCTGACGGGCAAAGTCGATCACGCTCTGGTGGAATTTGCCGAAGTAAATGCCGGAGGCGAAGCCGATTACGTCATAGCGCGCCGGGTCAAAGTCCACCTGACCGGCCACGTCAAAGAGCTCCACGTCTTCCCGGCCCTGGGCCATGGCCTCCAGGAGCCTGACGGTGTTGCCGTGGTGACGGGAGTAGTAACAAATGGCGACCTTCATAAACCCTCCTCCTTCCAGCCCTCCCAGGTATAGATCCATATTACCCCCCACGTAACCAAATGTCAATCTCGCCCGCGCACCCCGTGGGGGCGCGACGAGGCGTGGAAGCCACCCACCACGTTGTCAAATTCATTTCAACCCACGCGCCCCTTGCGGGGCGCGACTAACGAGCCACGACAGCGGGAGGGCAATGGCATATTTCAACCCACGCGCCCCTTGCGGGGCGCGACCACGTTGCCCATGCGGGTGTCGGGGGCATAAATGATTTCAACCCACGCGCCCCGTGGGGGGCGCGACGGCAAACGCGCACAAAATCGTGTTGGCGATTTTGTGGCGTTTGCCAAAAAAGTGGGACTTTTAAGGGTCCTGAACCACGCCGCCTGTCCCGAAAGGGCGGCGGGAGCCTGGGTTTGAACGGGTCTCGGCGGTGCGAACCTCCCGGCGCTTTCCGCCCGCTCCCCGTTCGCACCGGCTACACCAGCAGCACCCCCTCCGGCTCGTAGGACGCTTTTACACCAAAGTGCTCGATCTTGCTCTGGTGCTTATTTCCAAGCTGATAGAACCGCAGACTGTCTTTTGCCGGGTCGATGATCTCCAACCATCTGGCCTGGAGCAGCTTGTACTGCGCCGGGTCCACCAGGCACTCAAACACGGAGTTCTGCACCCGCTGGCCGTAGTTGACGCATTGCTTGGCCACCTGGCGCAGGCGCTTGCGCCCGGCGGCGTCCTCTGTATTCACGTCATAGGTGACAAGCACCAGCATCCCAATCCCTCACTTCCAAAGAAACGGCGGATAGCCGTCCAGATCCCCCCGGAGATACCGGGCCAGCAACAGCGCCTGGACATAGGGCACCAGCCCCCAGGCCAGCTTTTCCTTCAGATACGGATGGGTGATGGGCTCCGCCAGCCGCTTTTGCCACGCGGACAGAAAGACCCTCCGCCCCTCGTCGTTGAGCCACACCGCTCCCGCAGGGCGGCGTCCAGGGCCACCCGCGTCCGCCGCCGGGGCTCGCCGTAGAACAGACTGCCCTCCGGCACGGTGCACAACAGCATCTCCTCCAGGCACATGGCCTGGGCGCAGAGCTGGAGTTCGTCCGCGTCGTTGGCCTTCGGCCTGCCCCGCTTGTACTCCACAGGGTAGGGCAGCCACGTCCCCTCCCGCCCCGCCAGGGCCACCCCGGCGGGGTCCCGGCGGAACTCCACAACGTCGCCCCCCCTGGAGCTGGAGCCGGTGGGAGATGACCCGAAGGCCGCGGACGACCAAAACGTCGCCGCGGCTCTCGGTCTGCTGTTCGTCGTGGGCACGCCGGTGAAGCAGGTCGCCCTCCACGGTGCGGAGATTTTCCGCCCACTGCCGCTCCAGGTGGATCAGGGCCCACTGGCGGCGGCAGAAGGCGAAGTGCTGAAGGCCGGACAGGGGGAGGTAGTCCTCCTCCGGCAAGGCGCTCACCCCATGCGGGTGCAGGTGACGCCGGCGGGCAGGGCGGCCTCGTCCACGGCCACGGTGTAGTCGCCGTAGGCCCTGGGGGAGACGACGCCCTCCTTCCGGGCGACGGACACGGCGTCAAACAGCTTCCAGGCGGGGGCACAGCCCAGCTCGGAGTCGTGTTTGAATACGATCAGCTCCCGGACGGCCATCTTGCCCCGGGCGGCGGAGCGGTCGTACTCGAACATGTTCTGGATGGCATCCCACAGCAGCTTCAAATCGTCCTCGGAAAAGCCGGTGACCTTCCGGGCCAGGTTGGCGGAGACGTAGCCCTCACAGCGGTAGAGGGCGTAGGGGACGATAAACTTATTTCCAAGTGTATGGGGCCCCTTTTCCTCAATATCTTTTTGTGTAGTCTGCGTGATGCGCGCAATGGTGACCTCCTGGGGCACGATGGGGTCCACGCTCCGGGCGAAGCCCAGCTGCACCGGCCCCCGGACCTGGCCGCAGTTGAGGTTGTTCTTCACAAAGGTGGTCATGACGGCGCCGAAAGTACGGATGTCAAAAAAGTTTCGGCACATGAAGTCCCGAATCTTCTCGTCCAGCGTGTCGTCCTTCTTCTTGGCCTCCTTGACCGCCTTCTCGTCGATGCCCAGGTAGGCCAGGGCCTCGGTGTCGGAACGGTTCAGAGGCACACCGTCCTTGATGTAGATCCGCCAGCCCGCCGCGTCCTCCTTGACCGTCTCCACATAGTCGCGGATCTTCCGCTTCAAGCACACGTCGGTGACCAGGCCGTAGCCGGTCTCCGGGTCCACCCGGGGCATATTGCCCGCGTCAGGGTCGCCGTTGGGGTTGCCGTTCTCCACGTCGAACAGGATGACGAACTCATAGCGGTTTTGGATGGGATCAGACATTTTCGTTTCCTCCTTTATCCTTCTTCTCATAGAATTTCTGCACCTGATGGTAGTAGCCCAAATGGAAGGTCCCCTGGTCGGCCAGGGAGAGCCGGACGGGCAGAGTCTCGTGGATGCGGCCTTCCAGCTCGCCAATCAGCTTTTCAAAGTAGGTCTTCCGCCCGCCCTCCAGCTTCCGCAGATGGCTCTGGGACAGCTTGGTCAGCAGGGGGAAGATGGTGGCGGGGGTGGCGCAGGCGCTGTTGAAGTACTTGTCCTTGATGGTGGCGTTGAGGCCGGGATTGGCGGCGGACTGGACCCGCTCCAGCACGGCGAACAGCCGCCCCAGCACATAGGGAAGATGGTTGCTCTGGTCGTTGAGTTCCACTTGTAAGACCTCCTCTGGCACGTTGAATTCTCTGTTTTTCAGAAAGACCGCTTTCAGGATGGCCGCCCGGCCATAGGTGACGTTCTGCTCCGCCCGGATGCGCAGCATGGTCTGCTCCAGCAGGGAGACGGGGTAGGGCCCGCCGGACAGGATGGCCCGGACCACCGCGCCCGCCATGGGCGGGGACGCCTTTTTGTCCCGGCTGTTGGGGTTGACCGTCTCCCCCAGCAGTCTCCACAGGGGCAGGGCCCCGTTTGCCACGTTGGCGGGCTTGACGATCTCCAGCCGATCATAGTGGGCCTGCACGTTGGCCAGCATCTGGCCAAAAGTGCTCTGCAAAAAGAACCGCACACTCAGCCGCGCGGCGTTGGGGGCCAGGCCGAGGATGTAGAAGGGCCTGCCCGGGTCCAGCTCGCTGTCTATATTTACCTGAGAGACGGACAGGAGAGCTTTGACCTTTTCGCGCAGTTCCCGCTCGGTATAACGGGGAATGCGGTCATCAAAAAATCCGGCGAAAATATCCTGATAGGCGCTCTGGCCTCCCTCTGCCCAACAGACGACGGTGGTGTCCCCCACCGATAGAACGTGCTCCCGGTCGGCCAGCAGATGGTTGAGGGCGGTGGTATAGGCAAAGGCGGCGTATTTACTGGTGGGGGCGTTTCTGCCCTGGGATTTGAAGCAGCCATAAGACTCATCCGCCACATCATTGAAGCACACCAATGAGTTGCCCATGGCCTCTCCGCCCAAAACGCCCTTGATCTTCGGGTGGATCCGCGCGACCGCCTGCCTCTCCCCCGTGACCAGGCACACCATTTCCTCTTCCCCCGCCTTTGCGGATGCGTAGTAGCTGTTCCAGGCGCTCTTGATCTGGTCGTCTTTGTGAAGGTAGGCCCCGTGATAGCGGAACACCAGGTTTCCACCTTTCATGAGCTGGTCAAAAATCGGAACAACGGCAGGATGGCCTGCCGCCTTTTCCGGCTCCCAGCGCTCAAAAAACGCCAGTAGCGCTTTGGCCGCGGGGGAAGAACAGCCGGAGAGCAGCGTGTTGTGAAACGACTTGCAGGCGAGAAAACAATTTATCCCACGTGCCGTGTCACCCTTTGTATTGAGCCCGAGTAAATATCCGGCATTGTCCCAGATGAAGTTGGGACGGACCGCGGTCGAGGTGCGCCCTTCCGCGACCAGGGGCAACAGGATCCTCTGCGGGCGCAGAACAGATTTTTTACCAGATGTCTGCATGGTCTTGATGGAGATGATCTGTTCGACCTGTCCATTGTCCCCAAGGCAGATCGCGAAGGAAATATCGCTTGGCGCCCAGCCAAGCGGAGCGATCTCCCCTTTGGCCTCCAAATCCTTGTAGTGCCGGACTAATGCTTGCAGGATCATCCTCTTACCTCCTCACTGTGGGGAGACGGGACTTCCAGCACACCGTCCCGGAGCACCGCCCGGAAAAAGCGGGGGTGAAGCTCCCGCTCCTCCAGCGGGCGGGGGTCGGCGTCAAAGTCCTCCCAGCTCATATCGTAGAGCATCCAACCCAAATCCCGCTCCCCCTTCAGTTCCTCGGGACAGGGCGGGACCTCCCGGCAGGGGGCGAAGTGAGCTGGAAACTCCCGACAGCCAAAATAGGGCTGGTGATAGAATTGCCCCCTGTCCAGCCGCCGCTTGATGATGTCCTGGAACTTCCCGGCGTTGTCGTCGGGGGCGGCACGTTGGGTGATGTTGAAGTGGGCCTGGATCACATAGCGCACATCGCGCAGCAGAAGGGTCGCCCGCTGCTGGATGTCCCCGGAGGCGTTCAGGTAGAGTTCTCCGCTCCCTCGCTCCATCACCTCCCTGGCCGTGCGGGCGTTGACGGTAGACTTCACCTCGTTGCGTCGCACGCTGGTGAAGCGGATGGGTGCGCGGACATAGACCCGGTCGATGACCCACCGGATCCCAGGATGCCAGTATATCGCTTCCAGCAGGCCCCGGGCGGCGGAGGGGGTCATCACGTCGTAGCTGACCCGCTCGGTCTTCATCTCGGGACGGGTGAAGCAGGCGTAGTCTCCCCAGACCTCCACACAGATGGACATGGCGTTCACTCCTTTCGTTCATGATCGCTTCCAGCATAGCAGAATAAAGGGGACATAAAAAGGACTTTTTACAGCCCATTCAGCCGTTGGCAGATCACCCCTTCTCACCCTGTGTGCTCCGCCGCGAAATAGTCCCGCTAAATCATCAGCGCCCGTCCATCAGGCGCTGTGGAAACGAGGCCGGTCGCCTCGTCGTAGAGGGTCAGGTCGGTCAAAACGGCGCTCTCCCTGTCGTCCAGAAGGGTGCGCGCGCCCGCGTTTAGAAGCTCTTGGAAGTGTCTCTCGTACACGCTGACACCGTACTGCCCCAGTTCTCGGAACAACTTCTTGGAGATCTCGCCACGCTCCAGGCGATCCAGGAGAGCCTGGCTCTCCTCCGTGGGGATGTAGACGGTCCGGGTAGGCTGGTCGATGAGGTGGAAGCGCTCCGCCACGGTGCGGAAGGGGAAGCCGTTTTGCCGAATCAGCGCCAGAATGTCTTTTTCATCCTGGGCATCCTGGCCGGACAGGTCCAGCAGTTTCTCGAAATATGACTCGATCGCCTGGGGGGAGAGCCAATCGTCGAATTGGCCCATGACCTCCCGGGCCGCGCCGATGGCCGTGTCAAAGAGCGCGGGCGGCGGGTCTTCTCCCCGAAAGACGGTGACCACGCTGTCCTGGGCGGAACGCTTCCCCTCCCGGTTGCACCGGCCGGCGGCCTGGATCACGCTGTCCAACCCCGCTTCCTCCCGGAACACCGTCGGAAAGTCCACGTCTACCCCTGCCTCGATCAGGCTGGTGGATACCACCCGGCAGGGGAGACCTTCCTTCAGCCGTTCCCGGATCTTCTCCAGCACGGCCCGGCGGTGGGCGGGATACATCAGCGTTGAGAGGTGGAAGCGCCCATCATCCTCCAGGCGGTCATAGACCTCCTGGGCGGCTTTCCGGCTGTTGACCACGCACAGGACCTGTCTGTGTGTATTCAGCGTCTCCCCCAGCCGGTCCCAACTCCACTGTCCCCCATGCCGGAAGGTGACGCGGCGGAAGATGTCTCCGGCGGCCAGCTCCGCCGGGCACAGTTCCACCGCCTCGACCCCCGGTAGGAACTCCTGGAAGATCGGCCCCAAGGCGGGCTGGGTGGCGGTGCACAGGACCGCAGACGCGCCAAAGTTCTTCACCAGCTGGGCGATGGCGGACACACAGGGGCGGAGGTAGGGCAGGGGGAGCATCTGGGCCTCGTCAAAAATAATGACACTACCCGCCAGATTGTGCAGCTTCCGGCATTTGGAGGAGCGACTCGCGTACAGAGACTCAAAGAATTGTACCGCCGTGGTCACGACGACGGGCATATCCCAGTTTTCCGCGGCCCGACACAGGCGGGCATCCTCCGGCCGGAGTTCCCCTTCCTCCCCGGCGTCGAAGGTCACGCCGGAGTGGTGCTCCAGCACGTTTTCCGCGCCTAAAAATCGACGGAACTCCGCCGCGGTCTGCTCGATGATGGAGGTGTAGGGGATGACATAGACGATCCGCTGCAGACCCCGGGCACGGGCGTGGCTCAGGAAGCGTCCGCCAAGAGGCCCGGACGACTCAAGAGGCCGCGGACTGTGGGCACGGGCGTGGCTCAGGGCAAAGGCCAGGGAGGCCGCTGTCTTTCCGCCGCCGGTGGGGACGGTGAGGGTGAACAGCCCCGGTCGGCGCTTTTCCCCTTGGTTGGCGCAATGCTCCAGAATGGCACAGCGCCGCTGGGCCAGTTCCCCTTTCGGGGGGAACCAGCGTTTCCGGGCGTATTGCCAAAAGCGATCCTCCAGCGCGGGAAGGTCCAGCCCGCCGCCCCGCTCCACTGGCCCGTCCATAAACCACTCCGTGTCCAAAAAGTCGGCGTCCACCAGACAGGAGTAGAGCATTCGGGTGAAGAAAAAGCTGTCGAGCGGATCCGCGGGGGTCTGAGACGGCACCTCTGGCGGCGTGATTTCCCCTTGCCACGCGTCATAGGGCTCCAACTGTCCCTGCTTAGCCCGGTTCATCCGCCCGTACAAAGACGGCAGTTCAGGCAAATCATCCCGGACGCCCAACTCTGGCAGACCGCTGTGGTGTCCCGCCACGCAAAATGCCGCCGCGGCCTGTCGCAGTTGAAAGCACTCCCAGGCCCCGGCGGTGGAGTGGTCCACCTGGATGTTCTCCCCCCAGATACGCCGCTGGAACGCGCCGGAATACTTTCCGATGTCGTGGAGCAGGCCTGTCAGCTCCGCCAGCTTTTCCGCCCCAAACGGCGCGGCGAAACCGGCGGCCAGCGTGGCCGCGGCCTTGCTGTGATTGAGGACGGACTGCTCCCGTCCGTCCTCCGCCCGGTGTGCGAGGTACATCTGGATCGCCTCCCTGTTTTAAGTGGTACGCCTATTTTAGCGCATCCACAGTCCCATAAAACGGACGAATTGCCCCCCACCGCGCGACCATCCACAAGGCCGGGGATACGGGCAAAAACAACTCCCCACCTCCGTGGAGAGATGGGGAGTTTTTGGCCGCTTCATTTCTCGTACGCTTGCAGAATATCATCCAGGTTGTCCACAATAAAGTGCTGGGCGGAGTTGTTGTAGAGGATGACGGTGTAGGGGCCGTTCGCGCCCTGACGGTGTTCGAAGGAAAGTCCGATCTGCTCGCCCTGGGGCGTAGGGTGTTTGCTCCGCCGCCCATCCGGCGTCTCTACGAGTTGCAGAAAGCCCTTTTCCGTCATCCAACCCGTCACCGCTGTGGCGGGCAGCCGCTTCATCTCGTTCAGATCCACCATCCCGTTGAGCCGCTCCACAAATTTGCTGATCTGCAGCGGGACGGGGGAGAAGGGCACGTCCGCCCTCCGCTCCATGGGCAGGGAGAAGGAGGACTTGCGCTTCCGCCCCGCCTTTTTGGCGCCCACCTGGCCGCCGTTTTCCACCACCTGCCGCAAAATATCCGCCGTATAGAAGAAACAGCGGATCATCTGCGGTCGGTTCAGCACCGTGTCCTCGGGCAGTTCCCGCCCGCTGATCGGGTCTACGCCGTTGGCCAGAGCGTCCATGTACGTCTTGGCGCGCTGGGCCAGCTCCTTCTGTGTCATAACGACCGCTCCTTCCGCTCTCTTGATCCGCCCCGCGGGGATAGGGCCATTGTAGCACAAAATTGACAGGAGTGGCAAAAGTTTTGCCACATAACTTTTTGCCGGGGGCTCAAACTAGGCGTGGGTCAGGAAAATGACTCACAGACTCACAAACAGAAAAAGGAGAAACCGTCATGTCTAGCAAGAACACCAACAAGCTGAACATCCCCGGCGCCCGCGAGGCCATGGACAAGTTCAAGATGGAAGCCGCCAACGACCTTGCTGTACCTACACCATATTGAACATTTTTGGCAGAAAAGAATGAAATTTTACTTAAAACCGTCGAATCGACCCATCATTTGAACAGAATTTTCCGAGCGGCAAAAATCCAACCCATTTATTTCCAAATAAATCGCCCCCAAAAGTTACGAAAAACAGCCCTTTTGAGAAATCGACTTTTTGGGCGCCTGAGAGCAAACGAGCGGCGCGGGCCCCACCCCCGCGCCGCTCGTTCTGCCGATTTGACCGCGTCAGTTCAGGTCGCCTTTTACCACCCACCGGCCGTTGCGCTTGCCGTTTTCCCGGGCCAAGAGGCCCTTCTCCTGGAGCTTCACCGTCATGCTCTTGACCGTCCGGGGAGACTTGCCGATCTTCCGGGCCAGCTCCTGCTGGGTGATGGACGGCTGCGCCGCCACCGACTGCAAGAGCGCCAGTTCCTCCAAAGTGCAATCCAAAGTGCAATTTTTGCACTTTGGAGCTTCCGTCGGTTGGTAGTCGATGTGCAGGAATCGGTTTTTCAGCGGGTGGTCAGCGCCCAGCAGAAGGTTTTCAAAAAAGCGCTCCAGGTAAACCGGGTCGGCGTGTACGCCGGTATTCAAGTTCGTGTAATTGGCCCGAACCAAGGCGTTGCGAAAATACCAGGCGTGTTGTGCAAACAGGTCGTTTTTCGCGTCAAACCCCAGGGACCGCAGATATTTGATGGCAAACACAGCGGTGGCCCGGGTGTTGCCCTCGCCAAAGGGATGGATCTGCCAGATGCCGGAGATAAAGCCGGTCAGGTGGCGGATGGAGTCGGGCAGGGAGAGCCCGGCGTAGGAAAAGGCTTTCTCCTGATTAAAGTCATATTCCAAGGTGGCCTTGAGGCTGTCCGCCGAGGCGTAGAGCACCGTGTCGCCATTCAGGACCCACTCTTTCTTGGTGATGTTGTAGTCCCGCAGTTTCCCGGCATGGGGGAAAACGCCGGCGAACAGGCGCTTGTGGATGGAGACGAACTCCGCCGGGGAGAGTTGAAACGCGCGCTCTGCCAGGACTTCCACGATCCGGGCGGAGACCTTGTCGGCCTCCTCGGCACCGGCCTCGATGCTTTTGCGGGCGGCCTGTTCCTCGTAATAGCTGTCAATGCGCCGCTTGGCGGTGGCGATGTCGATGTCGCCGTCGATGTGGGCCTTGGCCGTCTCCAGCAGGTAGTCGGAGGTTTTTAGCCCGTCCACATCCTGCAAGCCGATGGCCGTCTGCCAGGCCAGGCTCTTTTCCGCCCGCTCCGGCTCGCCCTCTCGAATATAGACCTCCAAGCTCTCCCGCCACGGCTCGGCCCGGTGGTCCTGCCCGCGATGCTCCACTGTGATCACCTCTTTTTTTATCGAAATATTATCGAAATATCGATTTTAGGTGTTAATGCAATTATACCACATCTGTCCTCTCTTGCACAAGGTAGAGCGGTTTATGCGCCCACGGCTTTTCCAAATTATCTTTTTATCTTTTCGGAATTTTGTTACAAGACCGCCATCTGTGGCAGAGAAAAATGTTACAACACCCTTGCAATATTGCGAGAATAATGTTACAATGCCCTTGGTATACTGAACTGGGGTGATGGTATGTTACATCGGAAAGCTTATGACAAGTTCGTAGCATGGAAGAACAGCGGGGAGAAGACGGCCCTCTGCGTGATCGGGGCGCGGCAGATCGGCAAGACGACCTTGATCCGGAAGTTTGGCGAGGAGAACTACGTCCACTTCATCGAGGTCAACTTCGTCACCGACCCCGGCGCCGCCAAGATCTTTGACGGCTCTCTGGACGCCGACACCCTCATCACCAACCTGAGCGCCTACACCCGCAAGCCCATGGAGCCGGGCCAGACGCTGGTGCTCTTTGACGAGGTGCAGGAGTGCCCCGAGGTGCGGACGGCCATCAAGTTTTTGGTGGAGGACGGGCGGTTCGACTATATCGAGTCCGGCTCCCTGCTGGGCGTTCGGCACAAAGAGGTGCGCTCCTACCCGGTGGGCTTTGAGGAGATCTATCGGATGTACCCCATGGACCTGGAGGAGTACCTCTGGGCCAACGGGGTGCAGCAAGCCACGGTGGACTACCTGCGAAGGTGCTTTGAGACCGGCACCCCTGTCTCTCAGGCCGTCCACGACACCATGAACAAGCTGTTTTTCAGCTACATCGTGGTGGGCGGGATGCCGGAGGTGGTGCAGACCTATGTGGACACCCACGACATCGCCAAGGTGGTGGCCAAGCAGAACGAGATCCTGGAGCTCTACCGGCTGGACATCGCCAAGTACGCCGAGGACAGCGACAAGCCCAAGATCCGGGCCATCTTCGACGCCATCCCCGCCCAGCTCAACGAGAAGAACCGGCGGTTTTTCCTCAACCGCGTAGACCCCAATGGCCGCCAGCTTCGCTACGCCAACAGCTTTGAGTGGTTAGCGCAAGCCGGGGTGGCGCTGCCCTGCTATAACGTCACCGCCCCCCAGCCGCCCTTGCAGCTCAACGAGAAGCACAGCCTCTTCAAGCTGTTCATGGGGGACGTGGGCCTTCTGTGCGCGGCCTGCATGGAGAATGTGCAGTTCGCCATCCTCCAAGGGGACCTGTCCATCAACATGGGCAGTATTTTGGAAAATGTCATGGCCCAGCAGCTGCGGTGCAACGGGCTGAATTTGCATTTCTTCGACGCCAAGAAGTACGGAGAACTGGACTTCGTGGTGCAAAACGGCCTCCACGTGGAGCTCATCGAGGTCAAGTCCGGGAAGGACTACAAGAAGCACCCCTCCCTGGACAAAGTGCTGGCAGTAGGCGAGTGGAAAACCGAGAAAGCCTACGTCCTCTGCCCCGGAAACGTGGAGATCGCGGACGGCGTGACTTACCTCCCCTGGTATATGACGATGTTCCTCCAACCCGCGCACCTGCCCAAAGAGATGAAATACGAGGTAGACCTGAGCGGACTGGGCGTATGAACGGATCAGCTTTAACGTTAGTTGTAAACATGAACACAAGATACCAAAAGAACGATTGCCGCAGGTGCAGAAGAAGGCGGACAGGCGCTCAGGTGTATTCTGTCAACAACCACGAAACCATTATGTCAAAAAGTGGGGTAAAAGGTTGAAAACGTCGCCACTCTAGAATATAATGTAAGATGTAAAATGGAGAGTTGGGGGGGATATTGATGGACATGGCTTTTGACACAATTCTCCAAACCGCCGTTTTAGCCGTAGAGGCAGATCCCAATGATAAATATCGATATTTGTGCCTTTGTTGCAAAGAACCAGTGTATGTTGCCGCCGCAGAGCAAAAAGTGCAGGTAGTGCATTTTCGGCACCATAAGGGCAATAATGGGAAAGAGAATTGTGAGAACTATATCCCACAGCCTGGACAATCAATAAGAGCACCAAAATCTCAAGGCAACAATGTTTCGTTTTATTATGACGATGCAAAAAAACTTTTTTATCTCTCCTTGTGCTTTGATGAAGATGAAATCCAAGAGCATAAGAGTAAAAGTGAGCATCTTGAACTGCGTGCCTCATATATGGGTCAGCCATTTTACATTTGTCCAATTGATTTTACATATTTTTCTCCAAATATAGCCTCGCACTTTCCACTAAAGGAATATTCTGATAGCTACTATGTTTCATTCCAAAACGGAGAAAAACGGCACAAGTACAAACTATTTAATACCGGGAATCCCGCCTTTTTCAAGGTTTTAGGAGATGTAGAGTCGAATTTTATCGCAAAATGCATCCAGAGTAATTGCCTCTACACGGATACGCTGTACTTCATGGTGTTCCCGGAAGACGAGGTCCTGATACCTTTTTTGAAGTTAGTTGAGGTTATCAAACAGTTCCATTTCAACACAATGGGCCGCAGCTTTGCTGGGGTCCTCCTCCAATTTCAAAGAAAAAATGATGATATTGAGTATTACCTCAATGAATTAGGTTATCGCCTTGAGACCTCTGAGACTCTATGCATTCTTTGGCCTCCAATGGTCCGAATTGATGACTCTTTATTCAGCGATGCAAACGAAGTTTACATTTCCACAAGTTTCCGATTGCGGCCAAAGAGTAACACCAATGCATCAGAGCACGAAATCAAACAACTCCCAGAAGGCGTGGCATGCATTGCTCGAACTGAGGATATACGGATCCACTATAAAAATGCAGAGGCTATCATTCGTTCCCGTGAGCAGCGGACTGCAAATCAGTTGTTGCCAATAGAACAAAAAAGCGAAACACATTTCAAGATTCCAGACAGTATGAGTTATTGGATACTCCATAGATGTGGAACACATATGCTTTGCAGTGGAGCAGAGGTTGTTCTTTTGGCCGGAGACAAAATTGTTGGGTACAAGCAGACCTATCCACTACAACGAGTGATGATGCCCTCAGAGGGCCCCCTGGAGGGCCAAGATCTTCTGAAAGATATTCAGCAAAATTATAAGGTCAATATTCCGTATGACGCCGATGAACTAATGGAACTCGAACTCAGTCAAGTTGCGATAGAGTATTTGTCCAAATGCAAAGAGACAGGCTTTATCAATAAGAAGGTTAAAGAACTGATAGAGAGTGGTGCGATATGAACTTCATACCAGGCCTTTCAAAGGCAGATTTGGAGTATATATGCTCGGAAATACCCAGCGTAATGGTGATAAAGTACTTTACTCACCATCCTAAGGACTTTCAAAAACTGCGGCCAGGGTTTAGAGCAAAAAAACTCAAACCAGAGGAGTTGTCGCGTATTTTGCTCGATAATTGTGATACTCCATTCATTTCATACTTTATTAACGATACAATTCAGCTATTCTTAAACCAAATCGAGGGTCATTACCAGTCCCTCATCAGCGCTGGCGAAAGTGTAGCGCAAGCATATATCCAGGCATTTTCAAAAAGCTATTTCCGACACAACATTCCGCTTTATGTGAGAATAGCAGATAGGAATAACTTGACAGAGGAAGCCGTTGAATATATAGAGGCTGCCCTCAAATTGGAGGAAGAACTGCGGCAAACCGGCAAGGCCTCATCGCTTGAAAAAGCCGATCGCAGCAGGGTGGAGCTGGAGAAAAAATTGCACGCGCGAGAAAACGATTTGTCGAAGCTGTCCGCTCGCATGACAAAAAGCGAGCGGGAAAAAAATCGGCTGTCAAGTGAACTCAAAAGCGGCAAAGCAGAATTGGAAAACAGGAGTAAACAACTTGTTCAATTAGAGGAGGCATTGTCCAGCGCGAAGTCCTGCGCCGAAAAGCAAGAAGGTCAAATTGCGGATCTTGAACAGCAAAAATTGCAATTAGAGGGGCAGCTCAATACTGAGAGGCTACATACACAAGAACTTGAGGCAGAGGTGGAGATGTGGCGGAGCGAAGAACTTCAGCGCCAGGCACAAAAGCGAGTGCCTCATATGGTGTATGCTCCTAACGACATTGATGAATTTTACGAGTGCCTTGAATACAATCTAACCAACATAGGTATTGACGATTCAGAACCTTACAAGAATCTCCTGATCCACTATCTTGGCAGGATTCTGTTCTTAGGCATGCCCATCTTAGCAAACCGCGGGGTATCGTACTCAATCGCACAATGTGTTTCAAATGCGCTAGTGGGCACGAAGGTATTTGATACTCTAATTTACAAAGATGACATTACTGCCGATGAAATACAAGAGTTTCTCAGCAAAGCCGGGCGGGTTGTGTGCCTAGATGGCTTCATTGGGAACTTCAATGAGTTAGCACTCATTCCAATTGTGGGAGCCTATCATGATAAAATAGTTTTCCTGACAACGGTAAGTGAACGGACCACAATGTGCCTTGCAACAGACTTTTTGCTTCACTGTATTTATTTTAACGCAAACAGGATTGGAAAACTTCTCCGGCCGTGTGATACTAGTGAGGAAGGAACTACTATTGAAGAGCATCCGGTGGAGTCTATCAATTATCAGGGGGATCAAAGAGTACAGAGGATATTCGAGGAGGTCGCAAAAGAACTCCAAATTCCGGCCAGCTTAACGGAGTGCTGGAAGGTAGGAATATCGTCTGATGAAGAGCTATGTCAGGTGTTGGCATTTACCGTTCTCCCTTATTGTGCGGACGCACTGTACTTAAAGCCATATAGCGTATCTTCGAGACTTCAGAAATATGCGGGGAGGGCTAGTAGATGCCCGTATAAAGATTTGCTGATTAGGTGGTTTGGACGATGAATGAGCTGTGGGACACCATGGGGAGAGATATGAAAATCGTTCCATATGAAGGTGAGGATACTTGCAGTTATCTCCGCCGGTTGAGTTTTTCTGGCCTTGGCTTATGGTGCCTTAAGTCTGCCCAAGCGCCAAAAGGTATAAGTAAGGGCGCACAGACTCGCTTGCTAGACAATCTCATTCATGAATTTCAGAAGTATGCGCCAGTTATAACGGATTACTTTTCTGTTGGAGACAAGCAACGGGTATCTTTCCCTCTAATGGCGAGACAGGTTTATGAAGAGACGGGCTACCTAATTACTGGAGAAGATGGTTGGAATTCTTTGGCCCCGTTTGGACGGACTGTCCCGGTGGGCGAAAAGCACCTATATTTTGGGGTTCCGGGTTCAAATATTGAGATGAATGGGCTGGGGGTATTCTCTGGAAACGATGATTATTGCTCAAGTATTCGGGAATTTTTGATCCGAGATGCATTAGATGCCGAGCAGTATTTTGAGACAAGTTTTGACTTGTGTGACTTTGAAGTTAGGGATATCGACCTGAACGGCCTAGAGTTTTTCTCACCGAGGAAAAAAGCGCCTCCGTCCTATTGCTGGACCAAAACTCTTGATGTCGATTGTACGGTATGCCGGAAAGCGGAAAACGGACCGTATTATAGACTGATGCGGCTCCAAGATGGGCAAATACTGTTTTCAAATGAGGAAGGGAGCAATGTCTCAGCAGAGAGCCTTCTATCTCACGACTACCGAAGACTGTATTATGCTCTTAAAGCTCACTACGGATGCCCAGCAAGAGTCGGTATTAGGGCAATGAGTTCGGATTATTCTGCAATCAAGTTACCAGGGCATCTTCCAAATAGGGAATACTATTTTCTGCTTTTGATATCTTGGCCAAAGCAGTCAGCGTTTGATCGAACACAATTTATTGTAAAGAATGTATTTCTTAAGAGCATACTGGAATTACTTCAATCCATTGGAATTGAGTGCGAAGGAGAGAGATAAATGGCCAGTGCATTGGGAGTGCAAGAATACTATCAGGGCATACGGAATCGTTTGGCAAACTATATAAGATCTGATTATCTGGCAAATAGCGAGACGCTACTTCTTTATGCGGATGAATTGCTAAGTGAAATGTGCCCACCTGCAACGAGTATTGCGAGAGAGCCATATATTGAAACCTCTGCATCCTACAGGAAGGTTGCGGACGGGATCAAAAACTCCCAATATATTGACCCAGCTACCAAGGCATCGCTCCAAAAGCTAATTGATGAGAACCTTGGAATCTTTAGCACTCCCTTTGAACATCAAGTAAAAGCTCTTGAAAGCTTTTTGCATGGGCGGGATCTCTTTGTAAGTACCGGCACGGGATCCGGCAAGACAGAATGCTTTTTATGGCCAATCATTGCAAAGAGTTTTATAGAGGCTCGCAATCGTCCTGCGTCGTTCAAAATGGATGCTGTGAGAACATTGATTATCTATCCGATGAATGCGCTTGTCTCTGACCAACTTGCCCGATTCCGCAGGATTATGGGTGATGAGCGGTTTAGAGAAATATTTACAGCTGATACCCAAGCAACCCGAATTCCCCACTTTGGGATGTATACGGGACGGACCCCTTATGCGGGAGATGCAAAGCCAAGAGATAGTGCGAGGCTTGCAGAGACATATCGTAGGCAGTTTACAATTGACCCCGACGCCTCAGAGGAAGAGAAACAAAGCCAAGCCCGTAAAATTGATGGGCTAAAGAGTATCAGCAAATACCCAGCGCGCTTCGGAGATGACGGCATTGAAGTTTTTATTAAAAATTTAGAGCTGAACAAGCATGTCCCTTCCCCGTTTGATGCAGAGTTTATTACTAGATTTGAGATTCAAAACTGTCCGCCGGATATCTTAGTTACCAACTACTCGATGTTGGAGTATATGTTGATGCGTCAACGGGAATCGCATATCTGGGAAAGCACAAAAAAATGGCTTGCAGATTCGGAAGAAAACCGTCTCTTAATCGTTCTTGACGAGGCGCATATGTATCGAGGATCTTCTGGCGGTGAAATTGCCTTGCTGCTTGAACGCTTATTTGCGAGGCTAGGGATTTCTGCCGACAAGGTACAATTTATTTTAACAACGGCTAGCATGCCGGATAATGGGCAGGATAAGATTGACAAGTTTTACTGTGGATTGACAGGGAAAGCCCCGAGCGATTATATATACTTGACGGGTAGCAGGGAGGACATTGATCCAGGCCAGGTCAGGGTTAAGACCGATGCCCATGCATTAGCGTCCATAGGGACAGAGCGGGTGTCTGGCGAATCCATTACGCAACGAATTAAAGAATTTGCCGCTATAGTGTTTGGACAACCGCTCCCAGATGATGCTACTCGAGGTATAGCTCAAGAGTGGCTGTATGACAATCTGCCTAAATATGAGGCATTTATTGAATTGTACAAGCTCTGCCGAGAGGGAGCAAAATCGTATAGCGACATCAAAAATAAGCTTTTTGGTAGTTGTAGAGAGGCGGAAGATGCCCTTGACGCGTTACTCGTTTTGGTATCTCTAGCAGAAAAGAACGGAAACATCTTGTTTCCTGTCCGTTTGCATATGTTTTTGCGCGGTTTGCAAGGACTATATGCCTGTTCCAATCCGAACTGCACCTGCGGAGCACACTATTCGGAGCGAGAAAAGCTTCCTCTGGGCAAAGTGATTTCCACCCCTAAGGATCGTTGTGATTGCGGAGGAAAGATATACGAGCTAGTAAACCATGTAAAGTGTGGGGCGTTGTACTTAAAGGTATATGTCCAGAAGGTTTCGGGTCAACCATACTGGTATGTGTTTCCCCGTGAGGGCTTACAGAGCGGTGAAAACAAACTGGATGAGATGCTTCTGTACATTGTTCCAAAAGGGCACATCAAAGGGAAGAAAGAAAAGCTGGGACAATTGGATCCATTTACTGGGAAACTTCACCTATCGCCCATAGAGGATGACAGTCTTCTCCTTGTGGCATATAATGATGAATTTGACACAAAAACGCAGAGCTATTCATTCCGGACCTGCCCAAAGTGCAAGAAGGCTATGCCTATGAGGAGGCCTACGAGCTTTGCGACAAAAGGCAATATTCCATTCTACAATTTAACGAAGGCACAGTTTGAGCTTCAACCTGCACAATCAGAGCTGATTAATCAAGGAAAAAAGGTACTTCTGTTTTCGGATTCTCGTCAAAATGCAGCTAAGTTAGCGCTTGACCTATCCAAATCATCAGATGCTGACGCCTTCAGACAGGCCATACTGCTGGCGGCATTGCGGTTGAACGCTGATACAAAAGAACACTCAATGGTTGATTTGTACCCTGCCTTTTTACATGTTTGCGCGGATCAACAGTTGACTTTCTTTAGCGGGAGCAGTAAGGAGAAATTTGTAGAAGATAAGCGCAAGTGTAAGGATCGGATAAAAAAGAGGGGCGCTGACTACTCAGCGCTTGCCGCTCGATTTTCAACACTACCTGACCAATACTATGAGCAGTTGTTAACATTTTTTACCGAAAGTCCTCGTTCGTTTAAGGACATTGGATTAGGTTACCTCTCTCCACTTGATAGTTCCATTGAAGATTGCCTAGATGCCCTAGAGGATGAAGGAATTACCATCGATAAAAACAAGCTAAAGCAATTATTGATTTTGCTGTTTTGGGATGTGATGGACGGCAGGGCTGCCCTTGGCGAAATGATACATGATGACATTCGACGCGGGCTTCCCGGACGTAGTCGCATAGCTCAATTTGGCCTTGCCTCTGACATTTCTAAAGATATTGATAAAAAGTTTATAACGATTGCCAGAGAGGAGCTGTCTCTTAGCGAAAGCAAGATGTCTACACTTCTGGCAGCGGTGAGTGATGAGTTCTTTGCAAGTAATGGCGATGGGCTTATGTATTTGCGCCTTGCTGGAATCAAAATTCAGATTACCGGGAGCGATTTCCAATGGTTTCGCTGCACAAAGTGTGGCAAGCTGTCACCTTATAAAATTGGAGACTGGTGTGGGGCGTGCTTCGAGTGCAATGAAGTGGTACCTATTAACAGCGAAGATTTAAATAGATTTGCATTCTGGCGCAATCCGATTCTGGATATTCTTGGCCATCCTGACACGGGCTTAATCCATACAATAGATACGGAGGAGCATACCGCCCAGCTGTCTCATAAGGAGGTTAAGTCTGAGCTCCTCAGCCGGACCGAGGATTACGAAATACGGTTCCAGGATATCGATGTGGGTGAGCATGGTGAAGACTCGATTGATGTTCTGAGCTGTACTACAACGATGGAAGTGGGCATTGATATTGGCTCGCTGACCGCCGTTGGTTTGCGTAACATTCCTCCGATGCGGGAAAACTATCAGCAACGGGCTGGCCGTGCAGGGCGAAAGAATGCAGGAATATCGACGATTGTTACTTATGCCTATGGGGGGACCCATGACAGCCATTATTTCCAACATCCGGATGAGATGATTTCCGGGAGTCCTCGTGAGCCGTGGATCGATCGTGACAATCCCAAGATAATGCAGCGGCATTTGAATATGATGGCTATTAATAGCTTCATGGGAACAGAAAACATGAAGCACCAATTTGACAGTATCCTCGATGTTGGCATTATTACATTTTGTGAGAAATACGGCGAGGCATTTATTCGGCATCTGCAGGAGTTGGAGTTTGATACAAGTGTCACACATCGGCAATTTGTGAAGTTAAGCGATACTGTACTGGCACAAGAAAATAGAATTGAATACTTCAATGGTGACGATGAAAAGTCAGCCTTTGACATTTTTTACGAGGAGGGCTTTATTCCGTCATACTCATTCCCTAAGAACGTGGTTCGTTTCTATGTTGAAAGCACACAGGCCGCTGGGCATTACGGTAAGCACGAATTAGACTATGCACCCGAGCGAGATATTTCAATGGCGATAAGTGATTACGCACCTGGTCGCTTTATTACCATTGATAAAAAGACTTATAAAAGCGGGGGCATCTATGCAAGCCCCCGTCCAAAAGGCTATGATAGCAATCCTGCTGAATACTACTTCGGAAGGAAAGACACATACCGCGATATCTATGTTTGTTCGGAATGCAACTGGTTTGGCGCTGAACCAAGTGAGTTTGCGGTATGCCCTTACTGCGGCGCAAAAATAGAACACCATAAAATGCTTAAACCGTGGGGCTTTGCTCCCGTCAAAGGAGACTCCATAAAGTTTGAGGATGAGGAAGAAGAGAAGACATATGCAGAAGCACCATATTATTCGCATGTGCCTGAAAGTACGGAAATGCATCCCTACAAACAGAGTCGCATTCGGTTTGCAAATTTGGAAAGCAGAAAAGTTCTTACCGTGAATATGGGCCAAAGACGGAACGGATTCAATGTTTGCCGCAAATGTGGTGGCGCCGAATTGGCTGATCCGCAAAACAGTAGAGGCCCTAAATTATATCAACCGTTCCACGGGAAGTATATTTGCACCCATGAAACCATCGAGCCAAATGTGTTTCTCGGATATGAGTTCCTGACAGATATGTTTATGTTGGACCTCTTGTACGACACCACAAAGCTTGTTGGAACTAGGACAGAATACGAGCGGATTATTATGAGGTCGGCTGTGACGACCCTACATGAGGCTATTAAGAAAGCGGTTTCTCTTGAACTTGATATCGATTACAATGAGATCAACGGCGGCTGGCGGCCAAGAATTGTAAGTGACGGGCAATCGCATATCGAAATGTTCTTCTATGACAACCTTTCGAGCGGCGCCGGTTACTCATCTCTCATTGCCGGAAAACTTGATCGCATTCTGGAAAGAACTCGTAAAATTTTGACCGAATGCACATGTAGCCGTGCATGCAAGAATTGCCTTGACAACTACTTTAACCAAAGGAATCATGAATTGTTTAATCGCTTCCTCGGCCTACAACTTTTAGATTATGCAGAGACAGGATTGCCACCAGAAGACTATGGGGCCTCAGAGCAGGAGTGGTATCTGTCTCCTTTGAGAAAGCTCATCCGCGAAGAGACCGGCGCTGATTCAACGATTGATTTTGAGGTGATCCCTGCATTGCGCCTAAAACCACAGGATAGTAAGAAAATGTACTTTAGCCCTTATGACTTGTCAGACTGGTTACCCAATTCGTTTATCAGCTATATGCGCCATCAAAGCACTTGAGGTGACAGCATGGGAAAGACGGTATCGCCACTCCGTTATCCAGGAGGAAAATACAAAATATATGACAAGGTCAAGACTCTTATTGAGAGGTGTGACTTTGGCAACCGAACCTATGTTGAACCTTTTGCCGGAGGATTTGGAATCGGCATTGGGTTACTACAGGATGGTGTGGTAGAATCTGCCATAATCAACGATTATGACACTCATATTTATCACTTTTGGGATGCTGTCCTAAACCACACTGAGGAACTGGTGGACTTAATCAACCAAACGCCTATCACCATGGATGAACGTACCCATCAGAAGGAAATATACGATGAGGAGGTCCCGGAAGCATTAGCGGATGGGTTTGCAACACTGTTTCTCAACCGAGTGAATTACTCTGGGATTATTAAGGGCGGCCCAATTGGCGGGGCGGATCAACAAGGGGAATATATGCTAGGTTGCCGTTTTCCCAAAGCGATGATTGTTAGCCGAATCGAAAGAATTGCTCAGCTCCGCGAACGAATTCAACTTCGCAACGAGGATGCTGGGGAACTACTTAGAGTTGCTGCCGCAGGTCCAAATAATCTATTCTTCAATATTGATCCTCCATATGTGGTAAAAGGAAGCCTGCTGTATACCAATTTCTTTGAGGAGAAAGATCACCGTGCTCTTGCACAGATTATCCGTACCCTGTTGCAAGAAATGCCGTGGATTGTGACCTATGACAATGCGGAATTGATACGTCAAATATACCAAGGGTATCATATTCAAGAGTATGAGATTTTGCATAATGCGGGAGGGAAGGCCCGCAATCGAGAACTTGTTATCTCAAATATCCCGGAGGACCAGTTTATATGGTAAATTTTCAAATTCCCTACGGTATACTAAGTTCATGTTTTTCAGATTTGAGATAGTTGATATTTTCTCACCTATACAGCCCCGTTTTCTGGTATTATACTGGACGCGTATTCAGCGGTGGGCGCATCCAACGGGAAGTCTGCGGCGCTGCGGTGAGGGCGGAGTATGAGAGGGCGGAGTATGGGAGTTCTGCGCGGAACTGCGGGCCGGATGGCCCTCTGTGCGTGAGCGAGGAGAGGAAGTCTGGGAAGGCAGAGTTGGGCCAGGTTTCCGAAC
>CANQMK010000012.1 GCA_947624895.1 uncultured Oscillospiraceae bacterium
AGACCCATCGGGACATCAAAATCTATTACAACTTTGTCGGGTATGTGGAGATTTGAAATCCATCGTTCTTTATGCGAAGTTAACTAACGAGTTTTTTGCGCGGGATACCAGCCGGAAGATCCGGGCGGTCCAGAAGGCAAAGGGAGAGCGGGGCGTACCATTGACTACAAACATCCCCTATGGCTACATGAAGGACCCGGAGGACCCCAAACGCTGGATCGTTGACCCGGAGGCCGCCGCTGTTGTGAAGCGCATCTTCGAACTGTGCATGGAGGGGCGTGGGCCAAGCCAAATCGCTAACCAGCTTAAAGCGGACAAGGTGCTGACTCCCACGGCTTACAAAAAGCGGCAGGGGCGAAACGTGTCGAATCCTGACCCAGAAGATCCATATGGCTGGCAGGACAGCTCCGTGGTCAACATTCTGGAGCGCCGGGAGTACACCGGATGCACCGTGAACTTCAAGACCTACACCAACTCCATCTGGGACAAAAAGCAGAGGGAAAATCCCATTGAAAAGCAGGCTGTGTTTCCCGGCACCCATGATGCCATTGTGGATGACGATGTGTTTCAGAAGGTCCAGGAAATCCGCCAGCAGCGGCACCGCAAAACCCGCACTGGGAGAAGCAGTATCTTTTCCGGGCTGGTCTACTGTTCCGATTGCGGGAGCAGGCTGAATTACGGTGCGACCAACAACTACAAGACCGAGAATGCTTTCTTTGACTGCTCTTTGCACTGGAAACACAAGGACAAGTGCGGTACGCACTACATCAGTGAAAAAGTGCTGAGCCGTCTTGTTCTAAAGCACATCCAGGCGGTCACGGAGTACATCCTGCGCTACGAGAATTATTTCAGGGCGCGTATGGAGGAACGCCTGCGTCTGGAAACAGGTGAACAGGTCAAGGTCCGTAGGAAGAGGCTGGAGCGGGGAGAGAAGCGTATCGCTGAATTGAAAAGACTCTTCGTGAAGATCTATGAGGACAACGCCAGCGGGCGGCTGAGCGATGAGCGGTTCGATATGCTGAGCCAGAACTACGAGGCCGAGCAGAAGGCGCTTGAGGCGGAGGCCGCCATCCTACAGCATGAGATTGAGGTACAGGAACGACAGAACGAGAATATTGAGAAGTTCATCCAGAGAGCCCATAAGTATGTAGGGATAGAGGCCCTCGACGGGTACGCCCTGCACGAGCTGGTGTCCGCGATCTATGTGGATGCCCCAGACAAGAGCACCGGCAAGCGGCGTCAGCACATCCACATCAAGTATGATGGGCTTGGCTTCATCCCGCTGGATGAACTGATGAAGGAAAGGGAAACGGCGTGACCGAAGCCACGCCGTCCCTTTGAAAACTCTCGTTTTCAGCCAGTTTGAAGTTTTACTGTTTTACGGCCACTCCGCATAGAGCTGCTTGAATTTTTGTGAGAACATCGGCACCAGAGGTTAGTTCTATTTCAGCCCGATCCTCGGTTGGGCGGATATCAGGCGGCAAAAACTCGTCCAGTGTATCCTCGTCAAGGGGGAGAAAACGGCGGGTGTAACGCCGCCGTGTTTCTTGGCTCTTCTTGATCTTTTTCTTCAAAACCCCAATCAGCCAACCAAAGGCACTATCATACATCATGACCTGCTCTGGCTTTTCCGCGGCTGTGTGGAAAACATCAGAAACGAGTTCGTCTGCACACTCGGGGTCTTTGAGGCAGACAAGGGCATACCGCCACAGCGACTCACCGTACCGATTAAAAAGGTCTTCTATAAATTTGCTCTCTTCAGGAGACAATGATTTCTCACCCTCTCTTGTCAAGATATCTCTTGTTTTGAAAAAATTACATTACTTTTCGGCGTCTGAGGGAGGCTTGCACTCAAAATTGGAAACGCAGAAACGAATCATATTCTCCATAGCGGTTACAAACTCAGCATTCTGACCTTTCAGAAGATACTCAATGTTTTTGATTGAAGTGGCGGGTGTTTGCGGATAAAGCAAAGCATCGCAGGTAACATGAAGTGCCTCTGCGATGCTGCATAAGGTGTTAATCATGACTGACATGGTGCCACGCTCAATTTTGGAGATAGTGCCAGTGGTCAGACCTGTACACTCGGAAAGCTGTTCCTGCGTTAGCCCAGCCTCTTTCCTGTACTGAAACACATTTTGGCCAATAACTTTCAAAAGCATGTCCTGTTCCATATCGCAACCTCCGTTTGGAAAATTATATTTCCCAATGCGCACACAGAACACACACCATTACGACCATTTTATATTCGCAATACGAAAATTTGATGGTCGTGATACGACGGAAGCAAGGAAGAATAGCAAGTGGTATGGGGAAGGAGAATAATTTTTGCAAATATTTTGCGAGAGGTGTCAGTTTTTGGGTTGAGGGAGAACTATATAATTGAGGAAAAATCCATGGGAAGGGAAATTCTGCATCCCGATTGCTTAAGGCAACCGCAAGTTTCTTTGGTTAGAAAGTACATTTTTATAGAGAAAGGTCGGAGCTACAGATGAAAAACTGTTCCAAACCCCAAAGAGTAATTGCAATCGCCCTTGTGGTATCGCTTTTGGCGGGGTTAATTCCCACCGTGGCATTGGCGGCACGAAATGGCGAGATTCCTGACATCATTGAGTACAAGGCTATGTCCTTGGTCAACCTTCAAGGCGGCGAATGGCTTTCTCGTTACGAGTACGCCCAGGAGGACAACACCTTCTATTCTGATGTGAACTTGAATGTCCCGTCTCTTCTGCGGATTGGGTTCACCATCGAGAAATCCCAGTATGTAAATCTTGCGCTGTATGAGCTGAAAGACAGCGCGGTTTTGGATGGGGGCGATGGATATCCCCACGCCCATCTGGAGTATTACTTTGACCCCGAGGCTCCCGACTTTGGCGCCTCGGTGCCGGAGGATTTCTTGGGTGCCAAGATCGGCTATATCAGTGGCGTTCCAGTGTTGGACAATATTGTAGATCCCGATCCCAATGCGGATACGGTGGAGTATAACCGCATTTCAGAGGAAAAATGGGCTGAAATTATCCAGCATACATACGACACGGGTATGAGCGAGAAAAAACCCATGGTTGATGTGTACGCCTATGGCTTTAAGGGCGAAAAACTGCCCGAACCTGCCGCCGCCGCGACGCAGATGGCGGATGCTGGTCCGGGGGAAGAAGATGACTCTGTATATTCCTATGCGCCTGACACGGATACCATTGCGGGGATGCCCGTGGAGGTTAATGTTGAGGGGGCCGAGACGCTCTCCGAAGAGGAACTGACCAGTCTGGATAGAGATACCACGGCTGACGAGGTCCCGGAGATAGACGCTTCCGAACCTCCTGTGGGGGACGAAGAGCGACCCGCCGAGAAAGAGACGGCGGGTCAAAACGGGGACACCGTAGACAATGTGGGCATAGAAGCGCACACCACCGAGATCGCCACAAAAGCGGAAGAGCCTGCCCAGGGGTCTTTGCTCCCCATTTCAGATGTTCTCTATGATCCCAGCCCCATCTCGGCGATTTTCAGCCCCTTTGCCCTTCAGTCCGACAATGGCGGTAACGAGTGGGCCATTGAGAACTACATCCTGTGGGACGGCTCGGTGGTGACCGAAAGCGGAAGCGAAGTCCAGTACGATTTTCATGATGGCTACTACGTTATCGTGTTGGAGCCCTGCCGGGCTGACGCCGCTGTCTATAATAGCTTCCTCGGCTTCATGTCCACCACAGAGGAGCGGCCTCCCTTTACGATGGATGCCTACGCCGAGCCTGGTGAAATCATTGAGGAGAACAAAAACCCGGATCCTGTCAGTCTGCTGACGGGCAGTTTTAGCTGGAACTATACGGATATGGCTCTTTACGGTAAGGATGACCTGTCCTTCACCCGCTACTATGAGTCTACCTCTGCGGATAAGAATTACGGCCTGGGCAATGGCTGGACCACCAATTTTACCGCCGACCTCAATGTCCAGAAGTTCTTTGCCGAGGTTCATCTGGCACAAGACCGCACGCTCTATTTTGACATGGATTTTGACGGTGAATACCGCACCTGCGGCGACTGGACCTTTGCCTGGAATGGCAACGGCTATACGCTGGAAAACACCATGGCCAACACCGTCTATAATTTCAATGCGGACGAGATGCTGGAGAGCATTTTGGAGTTGGGCAAGGAGCCGCTGTATTTCACCAATGACGGCACCCATATTACCAACGTGACCAGGGACAGCGATCAGTTCACCTTCACCTACAACGCCGATGGCAATCTGTCCAGCGTCACCGACAGTGTGGGCCGGACCATCACTTTCTCCTATGATGGCGACCTTCTCACCAGCGCGGAAAACCCGGACGGCGACAGTCTCCTCTATGCCTATACCGCAGATGGCTATCTGGAGACGGTCAAGAACTTCAAGGGCCAGGTCTATGTGGAAAACACCTACGATACCAATGGCCGTGTTGTCCATCAGTATGCCGCCGATATCGGCACTTTTGACTTCTCCTATGACCTGGAGGAGCGGCATAATATCTGTACCGGGACGGATGGCTATCTGCTGGAAATTTGGTATGATGAGCTGCACCGTATTACCAAAAGCGCCAACGCTGCCGGTGCTGTGAGCTATACCTATAACGACCAGAACCAAGTCACCAGTATGACGGATCGGGAAGGCAATACCACCAACTACGAGCATGACGCCGCTGGCAATATCTCCAAGGTCACTTACGCCGACGGCACCTCTGAGAGCTACACCTACGACGCCAACCGCCGCGTGACCGCCTATACAGACCGCAACGGCGTGAGCGTGGCCTACACCTACGACGCCAACGGCAATGTCACCAGCATGACGGATGGCCGGGGCAATACCACCGGCTACACCTACGAAAACGGCTTCCTGGCCTCCGTCACCGACCCCGAGGGCAATGTGACCCGCTTTACGAACGATGCTAAGGGCAACCGCACCAGCATGACCGACGCCAAGGACGGCAAGACCACCTATACCTACGACGACCAGGGCCGCCTGGTCTCCCAGACCGACGCCCAGGGCAATGTCACCAGCTATGCCTACACCGAGGCCGGCAAGCTGGTCAGGATCACCGACGCCCAGGGCAGTGAGTTGACCTACACCGTGGACGGCAACGGCTTCAACACCAGCGAGAGCGACTGGATGGGCCATATCACCACCTACGAGCGCAACACCCAGAACCAGATCACCAGAATCACCGACCCCCTGGGCAACGCTACCACCTATGGCTATGATGACCGGGGTAATATGGTGGTGACCACCGATGCCAACGGCAACAAGACCAGCTATACCTACGATGCCGCTGGCCGCATGATCTCTATGACGGACGGTATGGGCAACACCTGGGCCTATGCCTATGACAACGAGAGCCGTCTGACCTCCACTACCGACCCTCTGGGCGGCGTGTCCTCCGTAGCCTACGATGAGGTGGGCCGCTCCACCAGCGCCACCGACGCAAACGGGGCCACGACCAGCTACACCTATGACGGCGTGGGCAACACCACGGCGGTCAGGGACGCTCTGGGTAAGAGCACCAAGTATGTCTATGACGCCAACGGCAATATGACCTCCATGACCAACCGAAATGGGGATGCCTGGGCCTACACCTATGATGGGAATGACCGCCTCATCAGCGAGACGGACGCTCTGGGCGGTGTGACCACCTATACCTACGATGCTCTGGGCAATGTCACCAAGACCGTCACCCCCGGCGGCGCCGAGACCTCCACCGAGTATGACAGTATGAGCCGTCCAGCGGTCGTCACCAACGCCCTGGACTTTGGCACCCGCTTGGAATATGACACTTTGGGGCGAGTGACCGCCGTCACCAACCCGGACGGCACCAGCGTGGCCTATACCTATGACGCCAACGGCCAGATCCTCACCGCCACCGATGAGTTGGGCGGTGTGGTCAGCTATACCTATGACGCAAACGGCCGTCTGACCTCCACCACCGACCCCATGGGCGGCGTGACCACGCAGACCTATGACGGTGTGGGCAATGTGACCTCTGTCACCGACCCACTGAGCCAGACCATCCGTTACACCTACAACGGTAATAACGCCATCGAGGCCGTGATCGATGCTAAAGGTGGCGTTGTTTCCTATGCCTACGACGCGGATGGCCGGATCAGCGCCATTACCGACGCCAAGGGCGGCGTGACCGCCTATGGCTATGATGCCGTGGGCCAGCTCACCAGCCTGACCGACGCCGAGGGCAGCAAGACCACCTATACCTATGATCTGCTGGGCCGTGTCGCCGCTATGACCGATGGCCTGGGCAACAAGACCGTCTACGATTACGACGCCGAGGGCAACCAGACCGGCCTCACTGATGCCGAGGGTGGCAAGCAGCTCATGTCCTATGACGCTCTGGGCCGTCTTACCGCCATGCAGGACAAGAACGGCCACACCTGGAGCTTTGCCTACGATGCCGACGGCCACATGACCGCCGCCACCGATCCTCTGGGCAATAAGACCCAGTACACCTATGACGATCTGGGTCAGGTCACGGCTATCCAGACCCCCATGGGCTTCACCACCGGGACTGTCTATGATGCCATGGGCCGTCAGATTTCTGTCACCAACGCCCTGGGCAACACCACTGGCTACGCCTACGATGCCCTGGGCCGGGTCACCGCTATGACCCAGATGGACGGCACCGTTGTGAGCTACACTTATGATGCCAACGGCAACCTTCTCTCTGTCACCAATGAGCTGGAGGATGTGCTGACCTACACCTATGACGCCAACGGCCAGATGCTGACCTCCACCGACGCCATGAGTGGCGTTACCGCCTACACCTACGACGCCAATGGGAATGTGGCCTCTGTCACCGATCCCATGGGCCACACCACCGCTTATACCTACGACGCCAACAACAACGTGTCCGTGGTGACCTTTGCCGACGGCACCACCAACGCCTACGGCTATGACAAGGTCAACCAGGTCACCAGCCTGACCGATGGCCGGGGCAACGTCACCACTTACAGCTACGATGCCAACGGAAATCTATCCAAGGCTGTGGATGCTGAAGGCTACACGGTGACCTACGCCTACGACAAGGTGGACCGGCTTGCCGCCGTCACCGATGCCAGAGGCCATGTGTGGAAGTACGAGTACGATGCCGAGGGCAATATGACCCTGGCCGCCGATCCTCTGGAGCACAGCGCCCGTAATGTCTATGACGAGGCCGGGCGGCTCATCTCCACCACGGACCGCAACGGCTCCACCTGGAACTATGAGTATGACGCGGACGGTCGGATGACCGCCTCCACCGACCCCCTGGGCAACAAGACCCAGTACACCTATGACGCCCTGGGCCAGCTCACCGCTACCCAGACCCCATGGGCTTCACCAGCTCCAGCGTGTTTGACGCCATGGGCCGGGTGACCGCCCAGACCAACCAGCGGGGCTATACCACCGTTTATACCTATGACGCCGCCGGGCGGCTGGTGGGCGTGGTCCAGAAGGACAAGACCACCGTTGGCTACACCTACGATGCCAACGGAAACCTCCTGTCCGCCACCAATGAGCTGGGCAATGTGGTGTCCTTTGCCTACAACGCCGATGATCTCCTGACCTCCAGCACCGATGCCATGGGTGGCGTGACTACCTACACCTACGACGCCAAGCACAACCTCACTTCCGTCACCGACCCTATGGGCTTTGTGACGGCCTATGCCTATGACGCCAACGGCAACGTCACTGCCGTGGCCTTCCCGGATGGTACCCAGACCACCTACACCTATGACAAGGTGAACCAAATCGCCACCATGACCGATGCCTTGGGCGCTGTCACCACTTACAGCTACGATGGCAACGGCAACCTGTCCCAGGTGGCGGACGCCGAGGGTTACACCTTCGGCTACACCTATGACGCCGCTGACCGCCTTATCGGTATCAATGACGGACGGGGCAACGACTGGGCCTTTGCCTACGACAACGAAGGCAACCTGACCGCAGTCACCGATCCCCTGGAGCACAGCGCCTCCAAGAGCTATGACGCCATGGGCCAGCTTGTCTCTGAAGCGGACCGCAACGGCAACACCTGGACCTATACCTATGACGCCGATGGGCGCAAGACTTCTGCCACCGACCCTCTGGGCAACAAGACCATCTACACCTATGACGAGGAAGGCAACCTTTTGACCACCACCACGCCTCTAGGCCGGGTGGATGCCAACACCTACGACCCCATGGATCGGGTGACCAGCCAGACCGACCCCATGGGCCATGTGGTCACCTTCTACTACGACGCCGCCGGCCAACTGATTGGACTGACCAACAAGGACGGCACCAAGGTAGCCTATACCTATGATGCCAACGGCAACAACCTCACTGTCACCGATGAGGAGGGCTATGTGGTCACCTACGTCTATGACGCGGATGGCCGCATGACCGAGCTGACCAACGCCCGGGGCTACAAGACCGCATACGAATATGACAGCATGGGCCGCCTGACCAAGACCACCGACGCCCTGGGCGGCGAGACCGTGAACACCTATGATGCCGTGGGCAACCTCCTCAGCGAGACCAACGCCGAGGGCTATACCACCAGCTACACCTACGACTTGCTGGGCCAGGTGACCTCCATCACCGACCCCCGTGGCGGCGTGACCCGCAGCGAATATGACGGCAATGGCAATGTCACCAAGGTGACCAACGCCGATGGCAAGTCCATCACCTACACCTACGACGCCGCCAACCGCCTGACCTCCTATGTGGACGTGGAGGGCTATACCCACAGCTATGTCTATGACCCCAACGGCAACGTGATTGCCGAGACCGATGGCAACGGCAACACCATCCAGTACACCTATGACGGCCTGGACCGCCAGATCGGCAAGGTGGACGGCCAGGGCAACGGATCCAGCGTGGAGTACGATGCCGATGGCCGCAAGATCACCGTCATTGACGAAGAGGGTGCTATCACCCGCTATGTCTATGACGACTGCGACCGGGTCGTTGAGATGGTGGACGCTCTGGGCAACTCCACTAAGTACACCTATGACGAGATGGACCGGGTGCTCACCGTCACCGACGCCCGGAACGGCGTGACCACTTACACCTACACCGACCGGGGCGATGTGGCCACCGAGACCGACGCCGAGGGCTACGTCATCTCCTACGAGTATGACGGCAACCGCAATATGGTGAAGAAGACCACCGTGGACGGCGATACCATCAACGTCTACGATCCTCTGGACCGCCTGATCTCCATCACCACTCCCGATGGCGAGTCGGAGTCCTTTGAGTATGACGGCATCGGCCAGATCGTAACCAGCACCGACAAGGGCGGCCACACCACCCACTACACCTACGACGGCAACGGCAATGTCACCTCCGCCACCGACGCCAAGGGGAATGTGACCACCTTTGAGTACGACGTTATGAACAACCTCTCCAAGGTCACCCTCCATCGGGTGGACGAGCAGGACGGCGTGGACGAGTACGAGATCACCCTTTATGAGTATGATGGTCGGGGCCTCCAGACCAAAGTGGTGGATGCCCTGGGCCATGTCACCGTCCACGAGTACGACGGCAACGGAAACCTGGTCAAGACCACCGACCCGGACGGCTATGTCACCGAATACGCTTACAATGCCCTTGACCTGGTGACCCATATCAATTATAATGGCGGTAGACAGGTGGATTACGCCTATAACAAGACTGGCGACCTGGTAATGATGGAGGACTGGAGCGGCACCACCACCTACGAGATCGACCTGCTCCACCGCATCACCTCCACCACCGACCGCCTGGGCAAGCATGTGGCCTATACCTACGACAGCGTGGGCAGCCAGACCAGCGTGGCCTACCCTGACGGCACTATCGCTACCAAGGAATACGACCTGGTGGGCAATCTCACCAAGGTCACCGAGGAAGATGGCCGCGCCACCACCTACACCTATGACGGCATGCGCCGGGTCACCCACATGGACTACCCCGACGGCTGGCAGGAGGACTACCACTACGACGCCATCGGCCAGCTCACCGCCATTGAGGACACCGACCCCTCCGGCAAGGACATGAAGCAGCAGAAGAACACCTTTACCTACGACGTCTGCGGCAACATGACCCACGAGTATATGCGGGGCAACGGCACCGGCGAAACCACCACCGATGTCACCTACACCTATGACGAGCTACACCGGGTCACCTCTGCTCAGGAGCTCTACGGCAACGCCCACCGGGACTACCAATATGACTCCCTGGGCAATCTGACCTACGAGAGCAACAACAATAACGTCCACTACGACTACAAGATCAACAGCCTGAACCAGCTTGTGGAGAAGCATTACAGCTCCAACGACAAGGAAGGCACCCTCTACACCTACGATGGCCGGGGCAATCTGGTCAAGGAGGAGTACGGCAAGCTCAACGGCAACGGCAACAACAAGCGCACCACTGTGGCCGAGTACACCTATGACGAGACCAACAAGATGGTCAAGGGCGTCAACTCCATCGGGGAGAGCAGTTCCTACCTGTTCAACGGCAAGGACGCTCTGGTGGAGCAGACCTGGCACATTGCCAAGAACGGCTACGGCTACCATGACGTGGACGCTGGCGTGAGCGATCCCGCCGACACCAGCAGCAACAGCAACAAGGGAGGAAACGGCTCCGGCGGCAAGGGCAAGGGTAACGGCAACGGTCAGGGCAACGGCAACGGTAAGGGCGATAAGCCCACCGGCACCACCGTGGGCAGCTTCTCCACCGTTGTCAAGCAGTTTGTGATTGACTACACCCGGGAGACCCAGGACCCCCTCATGGAGCATGAGGTCAACGGCCTGGACTACCGCTATGTCTACGGCAACGAGCGGCTGTCCGTCAACGTCAGTCCCATCACCAATGGCTCGGGCCATATCGTGGAGAGCGGCGCCGTGGGCCAGCAGATCCGCCTCTACTATCACCAGGATCTCCGGGGTACGGTGGACTATCTGACCTCCCCCGTGAGCCAGAAGGTGGAGAGCTGGACCCACTATAACGAGTGGGGCGAGATCACCCACAACGCTGTTTTGAAGTGCGGCCAGCGTGAGCTGGACCTGGTGAAGAACTACACCGGGCACGACTTTGACGCCGTGCTGAATATGTACTACGCCAAGGCCCGGATGTACGACGCCGAGAACCGACGCTTCGTGGCCCTCGACCCCATCATGGACGGCAGCGTGTTTGACATTTCGGAGCGGGTCACCGATCCGATGATGTTTGCGCAGTATCTCTACGTCAAGGATAATCCTCTGCGGTGGATTGATCCGACTGGACTGGTTCCGCTTAGAGTAACTGGGAATGGTGTGCGTCTACGGGCTAGCAACAGCACAAGCAGCACAGTTATTACTTCTCTCAGCAAGGGCACTATTGTAAATTCCGTCGGGGCTTGGTTGCCTAATTCTACCAAATGGACTTATGTTGAGTATGGAAACTTGCGGGGATATATTTCTAATGACTATTTACAGAATGCTGTTACTAAACGAAGCGGCAACAAACAATATACTGTTGCAGTAGACACCCTCAATGTGCGCAAGTGGCCTTCTACCCAAGCAAGCCGAACCAATCAACTGAATGCAGGTGAAGCTGTAACAAGCATAGGGAGCGAGTGCAACGATGGCACTCGCGTATGGATTGAGGTTAAGTTCAGAAATGGCCAAACAGGTTGGGTTGCCAAAGAATACTTATCTCAAGGACTCACAAAGAATGACGTTGAACAGATTAAAACGGCAGCTCAGGATGTTATGAACATTACCTCAGAGACGATTAGTTCGCTTTTTAGCGTCGGTAACATGCAGGTATTAGCAACTACCTTGCCGGAAGACTATATGCCGAAATTGCAATGTGATACTACCTTGGCAGATGTCTTACAGCAAATATTCGGAGCGGAAGCGTCTCAGAGGCTTCACATCTCAGGCGTTAACCAGAAAACATCTGCGATCGTAGTTACCGCAAACTCCGGAGTCTCAGTCGATAAAACAATTAATCGTATAGGCGATGCTTCAAAGCCCCTTTCGGTATACTATGTACAAGATATACGTCATCCCATAAAGTCATCAAGTGTTGGCGCAAAAATCAACATTGGCGATACTGCCACGGTGCAAGGTGCTCTTTCCTTAGATAATACTGCGCTTAGTTTAGCCTTTCACCATGATAACATGACCAATAAAGTTAGCATCAAGCTTAATTTGGCTGAGTTAGAACTTGGCCTCGAAGGCGCAACCATCACACGATATGAGGATGGCACAAGTACAACAGTTTATAACAATTATAATATTTCTGGCACAGGGATTGCTGCACTGGTACTCCTTCTCGCAGGAAATCCTGAAGCAGCAGTACAATATGCTCAAAACTGAGGCGATTAGATGGTAACGAAACTGGTACAAGCGTTAGCCGCATTTGCTTTCCTGGGACTTCTCTACTTGTTGGTACGGAGACGCAAGACTCATTACCGGGCCTTGCTGGTTTCTCTTGCCATTTTATCCGGGGGGCTCATGGTGTTCCTGGGATGGTATCACATAGAAAATGCTTTCCACACATTTCCTACTGCCGAGGAAGCGGCAAAGTACGCAAATCAAGGCGAGGTGTTGGCTCTAAAGAATGGGGATCATTCTTCTCTTGCACTCTACGCTGTGGACGATACCGATGTCCAACTTGAACTATTCCCAAAGGTATCAGATGGTTATAAATTGGGCGGGGCATCATTAAATAATGCGATTGCCACCTCCCAGCACGGAGCCTGCGTTGGCAAAATACTATACTGCCAGGGTGACTATTATGCTTTTGTAATTGGCGCCACCAGCACAGAGGATACCGTCATTTTGGATCCCTGCAATTCTGATTTCACAACGATCGTCAGGCGTCCGTCGAGTTTGCAAGAGTACATTGATACAAATACGTTTTCCGTCGTTTCCGTCGCGATGATCCAAAGTTATGATGAAAATTACTCCATTACAGTGATTCAAAGCGGAACTCCAGCAGAAACACTCTCTTTTGTGTGAGAGACAGAGGAGACCAGAGGGACAGAGGGACGGTTCTTCTGTCTTGGCAACCCCCGAGAAAGGTGATGAGACAAAGTGAGACAAAGGGACGGTTCTTCTGTCTTGACAAAACCCGAGAAAGGTGATGATATTCCATCAAATAGTGAAATGAGCAAATAAAAATCATGGGCAGGGTGAGTTCCATCCTGCCCATGTTCTTTTGCGTCTGTGAGTATCTAGAGACTACTTCGGCTGAGTTTTTTGACACCGAAAATTATGCGCCATCTAGAGTTAATGGGTTGTATTCTTTGGAAAAACAGCCAAACAAGCCCCAGGCTCTTGCTCTACTTACATTGTCCCAGGAGTTTGGCAAAAGTAATACTGAAAATCTGCTTAGATTGCTGTAAAGAAAAGTGGGGATCACAGTTTCCTGTGACCCCCACTTTTATACTCATCCTACGCTGCTTTCTGAATTCGTATGCTCTGGGCCCGCGTCTGGAGTTCCTGAGCGAGGAACTTGAGGGTGGTAAATTCATCGTCCAGCCCATCCAGCTCCTTGCGAAGCACCTGCTCATAGTGGCGCTTCTTTTCCTCCAAGGCCCGCACCTTCAGGACCCAACGGTCCATGATGGCCGGGCTCTGGCTGCCGCTCTTGATGAAGTAGTCGCACCGCTCCTGATACTCAGCGATCTCCTTTTTCACCGCGGCGTAGAACTCCTCGGCCATCTTGTCCCGCTGTTTGGCGTCGTCGATGATGTAAAAGCTGTTGACGGTCAGCGGGGTACCGCTACGGTTGAGGCCACCCAGGAGGTTGATGAAGTCCTCAAAGAGGTCCACCTTCTCCATATAACCGCGGGGGACAAAGTACATATGCCCCGTGATGCTCAACTTGGTCGCTTCGATGCTCCGCAGGAAATTGGTGCAGATGGTCTCGATCTGCTTGCGGTTGGCGCACCGCTGGTAGAGTTCAAACAGTTCCTCCGCCCGGCGGCAGTAGCCTACCACGTCAACCGTATCATCCGGCACCATGTTATCACACCGAAAAGCGCCGTCGTCCTTGTCATAGCTGATATTGGCCAGCTTTTGGTAGCGGTTGGTCTCCTGGTTCAGGGTCTCCTTCACCAGCTCACGGGACATAACTCTGGCGCTTGTCCGCTTGTTGTCCCGGCAGTAGACCCGGTAGATGTGAGTCTCCCCCATGCTGGTCACGGGGATCTGCTCTCTGATATCCCCGGTGGCAGAGCGGAAGGCGTCGCCCACAGAGAGGCGGGTGCCCCCAGTGTAGGGAATGCCCAAATCCTCACACAGTTTGGACAGGGCCTCCTTTTCCACCAGCAGGTTTGCCAGGGAGAAATAGAGAAACTTCCCCAGCACATGGGACTTGTCGCCCTCAGCGGCGCCGACAAAGTTGTTCATCTGGATCGTGTTGCTCATCATAATTACCTCTTTCTTTTAAGTATGAAGGGAATACTGCGCTTTTTCCATATTTTCTCTCCCATGAAGGATCACGCCCCCGCAAATGCCGGCGCGTCCACCCCGCATTTCCCGAAAGAAAAAGCTATACGGCTCCATGTCATCGTAGAGCAGGATCTCATCGACGTTGTACCAATGGAAGTTATCCCGCAAGAAGCGGGTCAGCTTGCGGCGCACAATGGGGTGATTTACTGCCGCATGGAGGTTCTTCGTCCCGCGAAACACCAACTTGGGCTGCCGGGATTCCTCCAAAGACAGCGTTGCCCATCTGTCTCCCCTTCTGCCGCTGTTAAAGGACATCAGTTCATGGAAGGGCACGATGATGGTCTGCTCCCAGCCGGTGAGTCGAAACCCATCGCTGTTGAGCCAGTAGAAACGGATGTGTACCGTCTCTTTCAGCGGATCCCGCCAGATTTGGGCGAAGGAACCACAGTCGTGCTCACACAAAATCGCTTGGGGTAGGTCGTGGAGATCGTCAAGAGTCTCCTTGGAGATCATGAAGCTGTGGGGCGATTTTCTGTCTCTGGTAACGGTACGGAAGGACAGGTGCCTTTCCTCTTTTGTGATGATCACAAGCGTCTTATTATTCAAAGAATTCACCTCGTTTTTTATCGTTCGGCCACCCGGCTGAGAAGGTAGTCATCTACCCCCTTATAGGCCTGGCTCCATGTGTACTTGGAATATTTCTTGATACCGCGGATCTGCTGCACTTCCCGCCGAATGGCCAGGATCGCCTTGCGTACCTGCTCGTTGGTCATCTGATCCATATCCATGGCCTCGACCACCTCTGTAACGCCCAGATCCACCAGCGTGTCCTTGAGCCCATGCAGGGCGTTGACACCTCCGATGCAGACGAACAGGGCGTCACTGCCGCTCAAGTAGCTGGCAACGTCCCCTTTTAGCGGCCCTTCGGTAAGGAAAGCCCGCTTTTTGCTGGTGTCGCCGGTGACATGGACCCAGGAATAGCTCCTGGCACCGCCGGGCAGGCCGCGGCTAGAGAGCCAGCGGTACTTGCGACCTGGGTCATCGGCATCGTCCAGCCGGATCTTCAGCCCCTGGATGAGCCCATCCTTATTTCGGACTGGAATGAGAAAGCCCTTGGGACCGGACAGCGTCCACTCACCATAGTAAGTACGAAAGCCGGGCAGACCCAGCAGGTCATAACCGTCGGAGCGGAGCAGGGCGGCGAGAAGCCGCCGCCCTCGCTCTGTCTCCGGCATACTGCGGTACTGGTTGCGCGCTATGCGCTCTTTGGAAAGCCCCCGCTCCAAAAGGTTGTCCTGATGCCTGGGCAACAGCGTCAGGTGCTCCAACATATCGGAGTACATGGCGTGCCGCGCCTCCAGGGGAAGGGGCTGTCGTTCTTGTGTTTTGGGCGTTGGCTGTTGGGGCATTGGATAGACCTTGCCCTCCAGCTTCAATGCCTGGTACGCCTCCTTGGACGTGACACCCATCAACCGGGCATACAGCGTAACACTGTTGCCGCTGGCTCCGCAGAGGTTGCAGCGGTATTGGTCGGTGTCCGTATTGAGGCTCAGATGATATTTCCCCGCGCCGTGGTCCCCGCAGAAGGGGCAGCTTGCCTCGACCTCGGAATGATGGAGCGTCCGAGAGTCGAGAACAAGCCCGCACCGTCTGGCGGTATCCACAATGGGGATCTTGTCATAGACCCGTGCCGCCAAGCGGTTCACCCCCCTGCGGCTGGAATTTTAAGCGGCCTTGGGCATGGCCCGGGGCTGTTCCACAGGCCGAACAGAAAGGGCCGCCCCCCTGACGCACCGTGCCATGATGATTTGCCCAGTGGGCTTTACGTTGGCCAGGTCGTCCACGGACTCCACGTTGTCCACAAAAACGGGGTAGTTGCGCCCGGTGAGCCGCTTCATCAGCTCGGACACCTCCATGCCCGCCCGGATCTTCTCCGAGAGGGAGAGCCGGTCATACTGGCGGCCCCCATAGGTAGCCTTGAATACATCCTTGACCTCGCCGGTGGTTTTCACCACGTCGTAGAGGGAGATGGCCACCCGGTTCATCTTCAGTTTGGAGAAGGTCAGCTCGGCCCGCTTGGAGATGTAGAGCACCACGTTGGAAATGAGTGCCTTCTTCTCCTCGATCTGCGCCTTGGCGTTGTTGATAGCGGCATCGTAGTCCGTCGGCTCCTGACCGATGAGCTTTTTCAGCGCCGCCAGTTCCGCCGCGGTCTGCTTGCACAGCTCCCGGCACTCGTTCATTCGGTCATATTCCCGCGGGGTGAGGTGGCCATATTCCAAGTCGGCAGTAAGCCCCTCGATCTCCGCACGGAGGTCGGAAAGCCGGCCGCTGTCTGCGCCGGAGCCCTGCTTTCGCTCCAATTCCGTGGCCTCGGACTCCCACTTCTGGATATCGTCTGCTTTGAATTGCTCAAAGGTGACACGGCTTTTTTCGTCCATCTCCCGAAGCTCGGCAATTTCAGCCTGCTTGGCCCTTCCGGCTTCCAAAAGCGCGGCGGCAGACTTTTTCAGCTCTGCCCGCACCTGGGGAAGGGCGTCCTCGGTGATAGGCCGACGGCAGGTAGGACAGGTGACGCCGGGGGCGAAAGCCTTGAAGTCGGCTTCCTCCTTCCGGTACTGACTGCCCAGGGCCTTTACCGCGGCCTCCGCCTCGGCAATGGCCGCGGCGAACTTGGACTGATACTGCTCTCCCCGCCGGCGGGCGATCTTTTCCCGCAGCTCTTGTACCCTCTTCCGCTGCTCGGCGGTATCCTCCTGGTTGTCGGCGGCTATTTCATCGTAGCGGCCGCTGAGTTCCACCAGTCGCTCCCTCATGGCAGGAACATCCATTCCGGCATACTGCTTTTCTTCCAGGGCCGTCAACTCCGCTTGAAGGTCAGCCAGCTGCTGGGTGGCCGTCTCCACCTTTTGGGCGCTTTCCTGCCCTTGGGTGGCGGCGAGATCCTTTTGCCCGGTGAGGTAAATCATGCTTTCCTCCAGTTCTCGGATCTCCTCCCGGCGCTTTTTCAGGTAGACATCCGGGGAACCGATCTGCTCCTCCTGAAGGGCCAGCCGGACGGGTTCGGAGAGTTCCGCCAAGACCTCCTCATGGGAGATCATAGGCAAGTACCGCTCTAAAAGGTTCTTCCCGCTGTCCCCCAGTTCCTCAATGAAGTAGAGGGGGTTGAAGATGGAGAGGAACACATCCCGCTCGCCAAACATATCGGTCAAATCCATCTGGCGAATGGCATAGCCGTCGTAGGTGATCGCCATCTGATCCTTCCTCCGGGTCCGGCTCAACTCGTGGGCCGCGCCGTCCTGGTCGATGAAGTGCAGGACGATGGACACATCGGGATTGGCCTCGTTATAGAGTCGGTCAATGCCCCGCTTCCCAAAGAAAGGAAGCCCGGTAATGGTAAAGGCGATGGCGTCCGCAATGCTGGTCTTGCCTTGCCCATTGCCGCCGGTAACGGTGGTCAGTTCCCCAAAGTTGAGGCTGGTGGGCTCCTGATAGGACTTGAACCCGGAAATGGTCATATCCGTGATCTGAAATTGCTTGATCTTTTTCATGATCCTCGCTCCTTTCTATCAGGCTGCCTGCTGGAGGGACACCACCTGGTAGTCCTCCAGAATATAGAACACCACGGTGTCCTGTTTCCGCGTGGCCAGCTTCGTGCCGATGAGCAGAGTGCCCACGGCGAGGTCAGGGCGCTTACCCCGGGCAAAGGCGCTGATCCGCTTTCCATCCGGGGACTCCAGCACCAAGCGGGTGTTGGTACTGCTCATGCCAGACTGCTCCTTGACGCCAACCACCTTGTACTCATACTTCGCCCCGCTGTTCTCCGCAGCCTTTTCACCAACATCAGGTGCGGCTTTCGGCTTCGGGGCCTTTCTCGGGGTCTTGGGGGTGGGCACTTCCTGTTTCGGCTGTTCAGCGGACGTGTCAGGCGTCAGCCGCGCCTGGGCGCCGATAGGCTTGGCCGGGGTTTGCCCCAGGGCCTGGAGCATATCCAGGTAGGCTTTGTCCAGCTTGGACTGCTCCTTTTGGGCAATGACCCAGCTCTTGCCCCGCTGCTCGACGTCCACAAACACAACGTCCATGTTGTAGAGGACCCGGCCGATGCCCCATTGGACGGCGGCCCGCTTCATGCTGTCCGACAGGCCGCCCTTGATAGGCTCAATGTCGGTGTCCTCCGCGCCATCCCACTTGGTGATCCAGCCACGGTCTTCAAAGAAAATGGAGATGCCGCAGATTTGAGAGTCTTTCTTGCCGGTGCCGTGCCAGGGCTTGTAGTCGTTGTGCCAGTTGTTCAAGCCGACCACTTCATCCAAGCGGGACTGAATGGCCCGGTTGGTCACATAGGGAACGGCGACCCCCATCGTGTCACCCCTGGATTCAAATGTCCTTTGCAGCCGCCACTCCAGATCCTCCGGGGCAAAGGGCATAGCCAATGCCGCTTGGATCTCACCAACGGTCTTTTTCTGTTCCATAAATCTACCTCCGATTCATAAAGTCTTTCAGCGTCCTGCCCTGCTCCACCAACACATCGGTGTAGTAGAAAGACGGGGCCTTGTCCTTCATCTGCTCCAGCAGATCCCGGTATTGGGCGTTTAGGCGGTTATTCTCAACGGAAAACAGGTCGTCGTTGTTGGGCAGGCGCAAGAGAAAGGACGCCAAAGTGTGCAGCCGTGCCGGGTCTTTATAGACCGGCAGGGCGTTATTGCCTGTGCAGACCCGCCCGTCAGAGAAAACATTGGAGAACGGATAGTGATAAAGCGGAGTATCCAACGTCAGCCGTTCGTCCTTCACCACGCAAAGGCAGCAATCCGCCACCTTCGCTTCCCTCGGCATATACTTGACACAGAACACCAGCCGGGGAATGGGAAAGTTCAGGTACTCCGTACCGTAGTAGGTAAAGTCTGCATGGAGTTCCGGGTATCGGATGAAATAGAGCGTGTACTTGGGGGTCATGGTGACCCCGATGCACCCCTCCGGCAGCAGGCCGGTGGGATGGGCTTCTTCATCGTACCGACTGGAGAGAAAACAGTTGGTCAATGAATCTACCGTAATATTTTTTCTGGAAATGGTGCCCTTCTCGTGCATTTCAACGATTGCCTCTGTCCGAGAGGGCGAAATACGAAGTACCAGCTCATCGCCCTTGTTCAATCATGCCGCCTCCTTCCTTTCGGTTTGTACGGGCAAGGTAATGACCGGGCGCGGTTCCAACTCGGCCAGCGCCTTTTTGAGCCCGATGATTTGACTTTCTAACTCGCTCCTGGAATTCACTACGGCGCCGGGAAGCGCATGGTGGCCATAAAAGTAGCAATCAAAGAGGACGATCAGACGAGGCCGCCCGTGCCGCTCATCGTAGAGCCACCAGTCACAGCAGTAGTCCACAAATCCGAAACTGTCATGGATCTCCCGCTGCCCGTGACGGCGGAAGGGGTTGTTTTCTCCGGATACTCCCTTGCGCCGCTCGTATTCCCTGCAAAGGCGGAAAAACTCATCCATGAGCGGATCAAAAAATACCAGCGTTTCGATTTCCTTTTCCTCGTTGTAATAGCTACACATTTTTTCATAGACGCTGGCAACGCCATAATAAAAAAGTTCGTAGTAGTCCTCGGTGTCTACCGGGTAAGAGCCGCAGTGGTCAAAAAAACTGCTTCCCGCACCGGCATCCCATAATTCCTTTGCCATGCACAGGTTTTCAAAAAAGTAAGGTTCCAGTTCCATTGTGCTGTCTCCTCAACAAAATTGACGTTCCCGGCTGGGCACAGGCGGAAGGGATATAACGGCGCTCACAAGTTGCCCCAGCTGCTCTGAGGTTTTCCATATTCTGTCGTAGTAATTGCTGAGCACACCAATGTCCTCCAGATCAAATTGCTCATAGTCGATGTCTTCAAACATGGGGGCCTCCCCTCGCAGGGCTGGCCGCAGGACATTATCCAGCAGATAGGGATTGACTTCTTTGCTGGGGACTGTCTCTTCGTCCTTTGCCCCGCTAAGCTCCCGGCACAAGTCTTTCAGATGTAATTTCATGCCGGATCACCTCAGTATTCGCTGGGCAGCAGGATGGTCGTGGCCGACCGGTCCCACTCTGTGATGATCCAGAACTTAACACCGCCGCCGGAGAGGTAAGCGGAGAAAAGGCGGCTGCCGCCGTTGAGGGCCAACTCGTTGGTGTACTGATCCTCCTCTGACATAATGCCCCAGTCGCCATGAGCGTGGCGATTAAGCGCGTCGTCGATTTCTTCCCTGGGCACGGCGGTCAACACGCCAGGTGTGGCTACGACCCGTCCGAGAGAAAACTTGGCGGGAAAATCAAACTGTTTCAACTTCTGTTCCTCCTTTAGGTCAATGCCTTGAAGCCCTTGGGCGTCAGGACATTGAAAATCATTTTGTTCGTGATGGTCTCGTGGATCTCGCTGCCCATGTGTTTCCCACTGGCGCTGAATTGCTCCTCCGTCTCTGTCCGGGTGACCTTAACGATCCTCCCCTTGATGATGTGGGGCGTGTCGCACTCAATGAGGCCGTTGATCATCCCGGAGCCGCCCACCAGGCCGATTTGGCTGATGGACAAGGGCAAGGGCGGGCGTTTCTGTCCGCTGTCCAGCTCACTGCGGATCATCATCCGGGCGAAGCTGTCAGAGCGACGAAGCTGCTGCTCCAGCTCACGCTGGTTGAATTTCTCCCCCTGGAAGATCTTGACCTCCAGGGGCTGGGCTGGGAGAGCATACCGTCCCTCCGCCAGCTCGGCAAGGCCAGGAATGGCATTGGGGCGCACGGCGTAATTCTCCAGCCACGCGGTATCTTGCGGCTCCGACTCACGCCGTTTGCGAAGGCCCATGACGGCCACCTGCTTGAACTTCTTAAACTCAGCGTCGGTAAAACGCCACACAGACAGGTCATCGAAGTTGTCCGCCAGCACCCGGCAGATGTCCGGGGTCAGGCGGTAGTACGGGATCACATAGATGAGCAATCCCCCGTAGGCCAGATGACACAGGCTCTCGATCAAAAACCGCTTCTCATGCCGGGATCGGGTGCCGCTCTCATTGAGAACGGAGAGGTACGGCGGGTTGAGAAACATCAGGTGGAACGCCTCATGGCTGATCCGGCTATGGAAGAAACTGCCCACACCCACCCGGTGGAGCCGGGTCTGGGCCTCATCGGCCCGGCATTCGTCCAACTCCACACCGTAGGCGTAGCAGTTGTTTCCCTGGGCGATCTGCCGCAGGGCCTTGCCACAGCCACAGCAAGGGTCGAAAACATTCGTGGTCACACCCTCCAGGAATTTTATCCCCTTGAGGATCAGGGAGATGTTGTCCGGGTCGGTGGGGTAATAACCCATCTTCACATTGTTCATCAGCCGTCCAATGACCCTGGCGTTGGTGGTAGTTCCCTTGACTGGAAGGCGTTCAGCAAAGGCACAGAGGGCGTCGCAGGCCGGCTTATAGGCGGTGCTCATCAGGTTGAAGCCCAAGAGCCCCCCTCTCAGCTGACCCGCCGCAGTCGCCGTCTGGTACTCCTCCGCCTCCATCAGGCAACGCTGGGTTTCCCCCAGCGCGTCCGCCAGATGGGTACGGGTCTTTTGAAGCAGTCCATACACGTCCTTGGCGGCGTCAATGTCCGCCTGCCGGAACTTTTCCACCTTGGCCCGCTGAACGACCATCGTTTGGGCGTCCCGTGGGATGACCTGTCGCAGTTCCTCCAGCCGTTCCAGGGCGTAATAGCGCCCAGCGGCCTCCTCAAGCCGCCCGCTCATAGGGCTGTTCCTCCTTTTTGAGGGTGAGCAGTGTGGAGAGCAGGCGATCATAGGAGTAATCCCGGAGATCCTCCAGCCTCAGCCAGTGGTTGTAGCCGCCGGCGTAGTCCTTCAGGTGCCGGACTGTGCGGTAGAGCACCACCCGGTCGCCGCCGCAGATGGGTTGGGAGATGTTCACATAGATGCCGCCGTTCTCCCATATCCCCATCAGCGTGCAGTCGCCGGACACGGCGATACCGCCGGGATTGGAAGTAATTTTGGCGGCCCGTAGGCCCAGGTCCTTGGACAACGCCCGGAGAAATACCTTCCCGGTGTTCAGGAATACCCGCTTAGCCCCATTGGGGCCGGACTCCTTCTCACCCCAGATGTAGCCGAGGTCTTGGCCCAGCAGGTCGGCCAGGCGGCGCATATTGCTCTCTTGCGATTTTACAGACACGATGATCTCCTCCTTTTGAATAGATGAAAAGGCAAGGAACCCCTGTTCCCTGCCTTCTCCTTCGGCGACTCATGCCGCCTCGTTCTTTTTCTGCCCGGGGTCGGTAGACTGCACCCCCGCCTTTTGGCTGGGAAACCGCTTGCCGCAGTATCCCAACAGGCGAAAAGAGCCGTCCTCTCCCAGCAGACCGTGATACCGCGTCTCCTCTAAGACGGTTTTTCCGCCCCGGATCACGGTGTTCTTCTCCACATAGACGATCTCCCGCATGGCAGTTACGCCGCCGGGCGGATGATCCGCCCCTGGTCAAAGTCAAACACGGGAGCGTTTTCCTCCGGGGTGCCGGGGATGAGCCGCAGGGTGTAGCCCTGCTCCCGGGCCAGCTTAAAGAGGTTGATCACCCGATTCAGTTCCTCATCCACCGGCTCAGGCTCAGGCTCCGCCGCTTCCTCCGTCTCCTCGACGGGGGCGGCCTCCTCCTGGGGCCCTTCGGCAACCGCTTCCTCAGCGGGCCGCACCGGCTCATAGTCGGCGTCGATGGCCTCGCCGCGGGTCATGGCCGCCCGCAGGACAAACCAAAGGGACTGGAGGGTGGTGTAGAACAGGATGCCGAACAGGCTCCAACGCTTGGCGGGCACCTTGACCACATCCTTGACCTTCAGTTCCTCCACCTCGCAGACGGCCACGGTCAACTTGGGCGTGTCCACCATGCAGGCGGACAGCACACAGGACACCGTGACACTCTCGGAGGCAAAGACCTCCGGGGCATCCACCCGCTCGGCCAGAAGCCGCTTGCACATGACGGAGCAGGCGTCCAGGGTGCCAATGCGGATGGTGTTGCCGGTCACCTTGCCGGCGTGGATGATGCCCTTGCCGCCGATGATCTTGGCGTCCAGGCCGCGCTCCACCCGGAGGCAACCGTCCACCACGATGCGGTCAGTGTAAAGGTTCTCATAACGAACAGTTTCTCCCTTGGGGATATAGATGGTTTTTATAGTATGATTACCGCCTATTAGGAAAACAAGCTGCCAGGTTGGGATTTGCTGTGCTCATACAGCCTTGGCGGTGTTCCCGTTGTCGGTGTTGAGCTCGATGTATTCAACGATCTTGCGGAGCTCGTCGGCAAACTTGAATTTCACGCTGATATTGCCGTTTTCGTAGACCTTGATGTGGTCTACAAGCTCCACTAAGATGTCGCGGGTCAAACGGTCAATGTTTTGATACTTCATAAAGGCTATCAGCGCCGGATGTTCATTATCCACGCCGTTTGCCAGTTCCGCCCGCTCCGCCGTCAGGTTTTCCAGTACAGCGGTCAGCGTGGTCGTCTGGCGTTCATAATCGGCTTTCATATTGCGGTAGTCCTGATGGGTGATCTCGCCGTCTTTCCAGTCTTGATAAAGTCCCTGCTTGTAGCGGGTGATCCTTGCAAGCTCCCGCTCCTTTGCCGCGATCAGGTCATCCAGCCGTTTCGATTGGCACTTCTTGACCGGGGCCGTGTTGATAAGCGCGATGATTTCTGAGTAGGAAACCGCCAAATGCACCTGCTGTTGAATAGCGAACAGGACGGCGGCCTCCAGCCGGTTGTGCTTGATCGAGTGCATCGTGCAGGCCGTCCGAGAGCGGTTCTTATAGGTCGAGCAGGCGTAATATACATACTTGCCGCTCATGCTCCGGGTCAGGGCCTTGCCGCAGTCGGCGCAGCGGAGAAAACCGCTGAACAGGTGGACTTCCCGCCCCTTGGGAGATGTGCGCGTGTCCCGCTTCATAAGGCCCTGCACCTTATCGAACATTTCTCGGTCGATAATGGCCTCATGGGTATTGGGGACTCGCACCCAATCCTCCTCCGGCACCGCCTCGATCTGGTGTACCTTGTAGCTCTTTACCCGGTGGCGGCCCTGTATCAAATCCCCGGTATAGATTTCATTCGTCAACACTTCATGGATCATCCGGGCGCTCCACATGGGGTCGTCGCCCACAGCGGAGGAAACGGGCAGGCCCTTCATGCGCCGGTAGGCCGAGGGGCTCGGTATGCCGTGCTCGTTCAAGTGGAGCGACACGGCCCGTTTGGAGCTTCCTCGCAGGAACATGGAATAAATCTGCTTGACCGTTTCGGCGGCGTCGGGATCGACGATCAGATGGTGCTTGTCCGCAGGGTCTTTTACATAGCCAAACGGGGCAAAAGAGCCGATGTACTGGCCGCTGCGCCGCTTATAGTCAAATACCTGCCGGATCTTCTTGGAAGTCTGAAAACAGTAATTGTCGTTCATTACGTTGGTGATCGGCACCTTAATATCGGAAACGCTGTCCGGGTCAAGGTAGCTGTCCACGTTTTCAGCAAGACTAATAAAGCGGACGCCCATCTGCACAAACAGGTTGTCGATCAGGCTCCCGGCGTCGCTGTAATTCCGGGCCAGCCGGGAGAGGTCTTTGACCACCACGCAGTTGACTTTACGGCTCATAATGTCGGCCATCATCGCTTGAAATTGCTCCCGGTCTGTGTCCGTCCCTGTGTGGCCGTCATCAACATATTCCGTAATGCTTTCAAACTCCTCGATGTGGGATTGATAAAAGTAGTTGAGAATGTCCCGCTGGTTTTTCACGCTGTTACTGCAATCAAGCCCCCTTTTGATTTTCTGCAAATCCTCTTTTGAGAGCCGGATGTAGCTTGCCATCTTCCAGAGGCGGGTGCGGGTAGGGGTGGAATAAGAGGGGAAAAGCTCTTGATACCCTCTGTTTTTTTGCCGTGCCATTTGTCCTCCTTCCCTATCACATTACACCTATATTATACCTCTGTCCCGGAGGGCCATCAAGGATGGCTCCGCTTTGGGACACTTTGTCTCAAAGTTACAGCCCGCTTTTCTGCCGGATCAGGAAGTCGGTGAGCCTGTCCTGCAAGGACGGGCCGCCCTCGGCAAACTCGATCTTCACGCCCACGCCGCCCACGGAAAAGCAGTAGGGGTTGACCGTCCCATCCAGATAACGTGCCAGCCGCTCTTTGTGGGAAAGGGAATTGTCGAGGCGCAGGCCGCTCACGTCGGCCAGCGTTTCCGCCGCCACAGCGCCAATATTTACGCGCCGCATTTCATCCAATTTTCGCGCTGTCAGCATGACAGATGACCTCCTCAAAAAAAGTTGTTCCCGGTAGGGAAACGAAAACGGACGGCATCGCTACCGCCCGTTTCCTTTTCTTCGGGACAAAGTGTCTCAAGGTGGGGAGCGCCGCGTCGGTGTGTTCGGCCCGTCATAAGACAGCAATCAACAGCACGGCGCTCCCCGGTCGAGGGTTTTCCTTCCCCTCATATACCAAGGTCAGAAATGAGGGAAATGGACAGCCTGATTACAGATTTTCTTTCAAATATTTTTTCATTCCCGCCAAGCCGCAAAGGACAGAACTCCGCACGGCGTTCCTATTCACTCCCTCGGCGCGGGAGATCTCCCGGTAGGTCATGCCAAGCATGAAATGGGCGTCCACCCGGCGGCCCTGGACTTCCGGCAAGGTATTCAGCGCGTTCCACAGGTGATAAAACAGCTCCATTCGCTCCAAAAGCTCCTGGGGCGTGGGCTCATGCAGACAGGCGGAATATTCGATCCCGTCGTCACAGTCAAGGGAATACTGCGCCTTGTTCCGGGTGACACGGCGCTGGTGAGCGACCTCGGCCCGTCTACCGGCCCGGAGCTCCTCTGCCACTTTGTCAGTGACCTCGATAAACTGATCCTCTATGTACCACGGGTAAAACTCCCGCAAATTGATCGTTGTCATTTGTAATTCCTCCGTTCAGATTTTGGGGTTGAGTGGTCTGGACGGAGGAACGGCGGGGAGCGGCACCCG
>CANQMK010000013.1 GCA_947624895.1 uncultured Oscillospiraceae bacterium
TCATCAGCTCCGTCACGATGGGCAGGCCGGTCTCCCGCTTGGCCTCCAGCAGCAGCTGGATGCCCTCCACCCCCATGCCCTGGAAGGAGTAGGGGGAGGTGCGGGGCTTGTAGGCGCCGCCCCGCATGGCCAGCGCGCCGCTCTTCTTCACGCTCTGGGCGATGCCGATCATCTGCTCCTCGCTCTCCACCGAGCAGGGCCCGGCGATGACGGTGAGGCGCTTGCCGCCCACGCTGACCCCCCGGCCGATGTCGATCACCGAGTCGTCGGGGTGGTACTTGCGGTTGGCCATCTTGAAGGGCTCGCTCACCCGCATGACCCGCTCCACACCGGGGAGCTGGCTGAGCTGTTCCTCGTCCAGGCCGGCGGCGTTGCCCTCCGCGCCCAGGATGGTGGTCTCGCTGCCCTTGGAGATCATGACCTTGACCCCGCCGGCCTCCATGGCGGCTACGGCCTTGTGGAGCTGTTCTTCCGTATAGTCCTGTTTTAGAATGACGACCATAACATCTCACTTCCTTCAACGGTACACTTTAGCACTTTTAGCTGTTAAAGTCAACCCCTATTTGTGGAAAAAGAGGACCCGGTGAAAACCGGGTCCTCCCTGCCGTTTTTTCCTCACCGTCCCCGGGCCAGACGCTCCGTCAGCTCCAGGAACCGCTCCACCTCGCCGGGGGTGTTGAAGGCGGAGAAGCTGATCCGCACCGTGCCCGTGTCCAGCGTCCCCGCCGTCTCGTGGGCCAGGGGGGCGCAGTGGAGCCCGGCGCGGACCGCCACCCGCCTCTCCCCCAGCCACGCGGCGGCCTCCTCGCAGTCCACGCTGTGGAGCCGGAAGGACAGCACGCCCCCCTGCCCCAGGCCCAGGCTGTCGCCGAAGACCTCCACGCCGGGGAGCTGGGTCAGGCCCTCCCGGGCTATCGCCACCAGTTCCCGCTCATGGGCCAGAATGGCCTCCGGCCCCCGCCGGGCCACGAACTCCAGCCCCTCCCGCAGTCCCGCCAGGCCGGGGATGTTGTGGGTCCCCGCCTCCAGGCGGTCGGGCAGGAAGTCGGGCATCTCCTGGCGGAGGGAGGCGCTGCCCGTCCCGCCGTAGAGCAGCGGGCGGACGGGCGCGTCCGCGCCGCAGAGGAGCAGTCCGGTCCCCTGGGGGCCGTAGAGCCCCTTGTGCCCCGGCATGGCCACGAAGGCGGCCCCCCACCCGTCCAGGTCCACCGGCAGGCATCCGGCGCTCTGGGAGGCGTCCACGATCAGGGGGATCCCCCGCTGGCGGCACAGCCGAGCCAGGGCCTCCACCGGCAGAATCATCCCAAAGACGTTGGAGCAGTGGGTACAGATGGCGCACTTGACCTCCGGGGTCAAAAGCTGGGCGAAGGCGGCCAGAGCGCCGCCGCCGTCAAAGAGCGGCCCGGAGGCCACCCGCACCTCCGCCCCCAGGGCGGCCAGCGGACGGGTCACGGCGTTGTGCTCCCAGCCGGAGATCACCACCGGGTCCCCCGGAGAGACCAGGGAGGCGATGGCCAGATTGAGGGCGTGGGTGGCGTTGCAGGTGAAGACCACCCGCTCCGGGTCGCCCACCCCCAGGAGCCGCGCCGCCGCCTGACGGCAGGCGAAGGCGGTCTCCGCGGCGGCCATAGCGGCCCGGTGGCTCCCCCGTCCGGGGCTGGCGCAGACATGGATGGCCCGGGCGGCGGCCGCCGCCACCCGGGCGGGTTTTTGCAGGGTGGTGGCGGCGCTGTCCAGATAGATCACGCCGTCACCTCCCGATAGCTCCCGTTTTGTTCCAGGGCGAAGAGCCGCTGGGGGGGCATCCCGGCCCGGTCCAGCGCCCGCAGCGCCTCCGGCAGCCTGCGGGGAGGAACCTTCACCCCGTGGCCGCACCCCTCCCCGGCGATGGCGCGGGGCGTCCGGGTGAGATAGGCGGAGATACCGGCCCGCTCCAGGGTGGCGGCGACGCGCTGGGCGTAGGTGAGGGAACGACAGACGAAAAGATAGTAGACCATGGCACTCACTCCCCTGTCTCCATCCTATGCCCGCCCCCCGCTTCTGCCACCGGACAGGGGGCGGTAGAAAAACCCACAGAGGACCCGCCTGAGAACTCCCATCCCTTAGAAAAAACAACAAAATTCCCCTGGGCATCTTGAAAAATCCGGCGTCATTGGATATGATAGAGGTGCTTTTTATTTTTATGTGTCACAAGGAGGCGTCCAATGGCTGGAAAAGTTGCTGTCGTCCTGGGTTCGGACTCCGATCTCCCCGCGATGGAGCCCTGTCTGCGCGCCCTGAAGCGCTTCGGCATCCCCTATGAGGCGCGGGTCATCTCCGCCCACCGCACCCCCGCCCAGGCGGAGGCCTTCGCCTCCGCGGCGGCGGACAACGGCTTCGGCGTCATCATCGCCGCCGCCGGGAAGGCCGCCCACCTGGCCGGGGTCCTGGCCGCCTACACCACCCTCCCCGTCATCGGCGTGCCCATGAAGACCTCCATGATGGGCGGGCTGGACTCCCTGCTGTCCATGGTGCAGATGCCCTCCGGCATCCCGGTGGCCTGCGTGGCGGTGGACGGGGGCGGCAACGCCGCCATCCTGGCCGCCCAGATCCTGGCCCTGGGAGACCCGGCCCTGACGGAGAAGCTGCGGGAACACAAGGCGGATATGGAACGCGCTGTGATGGAAAAGGATAAAACTTTACAGGAGGAGCAGGCAAAATGAAGAAACTGGAACAGCTCTACGAGGGAAAGGCCAAGAAGGTCTTCGCCACCGACGACCCCGACCTGGTCATCGTCTCCTACAAGGACGACGCCACCGCCTTTGACGGCGCCAAGCGGGGCACCATCACCGGCAAGGGCGCCATCAACAACCAGATGAGCAACTTCCTCATGGGGAAGCTGGCCCAGGCCGGTGTGCCCACCCACTTCGTGGAAGAGCTGAACGAGCGGGAGACCGTGGTGCGCAAGGTCTCCATCGTCCCGCTGGAAGTCATCATCCGCAACGTCTCCGCCGGGTCCTTCGCCAAGCGCTACGGCGTGGAGGAGGGCATCGTGTTCGACGCGCCCACCATCGAGTTCTCCTATAAGAACGACGACCTCCACGACCCCCTCATCAACGACTACCACGCCGTGGCTCTGAAGCTGGCCACCTGGGACGAGATCGACACCATCAAGAAGTACGCCTTCCAGGTCAACGACTTCCTCAAGGCCGAGCTGGCCGCCTGCGGCGTCACCCTGGTGGACTTCAAGCTGGAATTCGGCAAGACCGCCGACGGCGCCATCATCCTGGCCGACGAGATCTCCCCGGACACCTGCCGCTTCTGGGACGCCAAGACCGGCGAGAAGCTGGACAAGGACCGCTTCCGCCGGGACCTGGGCAATGTGGAGGGGGCATATCAGGAGATGAGCCGCCGCCTCATGGGCAAATAAGATGGGGGGCTTCTTCGGCGCCGTCTCCCAAAAGGACGTTGTGCTGGATGTCTTTTTCGGGACGGACTACCACTCCCACCTGGGCACCCGCCGGGGCGGCATGGCCTTCTACTCCGCCAGCGGCGGCTTCCAGAGGCAGATCCACAACATCGAGGGCACACCCTTCCGCACCAAGTTCGAGAAGGACCTGCCCGACTTCAGCGGCCACGCCGGGATCGGCTGTATCAGCGACACCGACCCCCAGCCCCTGCTCATCCGCTCCCACCTGGGCATCTACGCCATCAGCACCGTGGGGCGGATCAACAACGCCGAGGAGCTGGTCTCCCGGCACTTTGACCGCCCCGGGCACCAGTTCATGGCCATGGGCTCCGGGAAGGTCAACGACTCGGAGCTGGTGGCCGCCCTCATCAACCAGAAAGGGAGCCTCATCGAGGGCATCCGCTACGCCCAGGACGTGATCGACGGCTCCATCACCATCCTCATCCTCAGCGGCGACAGCATCATCGCCGCCCGGGACCGGCTGGGGCGGCTGCCGGTGCTGGTGGGCCGGTCGGCGGACGGCTGCTGCGTCTCCTTTGAGTCCTTCGCCTACCACAAGCTGGGCTACGAGGACGCCTACGAGCTGGGCCCCCGGGAGATCGTCAAGCTCACCGCCGAGGGCTGGGAGACCCTCTCCCCCGCCGGGGATGAGATGAAGATCTGCGCCTTCCTGTGGACTTACTTCGGCTACCCCAACTCCCGCTACGAGGGGGTGAATGTGGAGGTCATGCGCTGTCACAACGGGGAGGTCATGGCCCGGGACGAGGCGGCCCGGGGCACCCTGCCCGACGTGGACTACGTGGCCGGCGTGCCCGACTCCGGCGTGCCCCACGCCATCGGCTACGCCAACCAGAGCCACATGACCTTCGCCCGCCCCTTCGTGAAGTACACCCCCACCTGGCCCCGGTCCTTCATGCCCGCCAACCAATCCATCCGCAACCAGGTGGCCAAGATGAAGCAGATCCCCGTCCCCGAGCTCATCGAGGGGAAAAAGCTCCTCTTTGTGGACGACTCCATCGTCCGGGGCACCCAGCTGCGGGAGACGGTGGAGTTCCTCTACGAGTCCGGGGCCAAAGAGGTGCATATGCGCTCGGCCTGTCCCCCCATCATGTACGGGTGCAAGTACCTGAACTTCTCCCGGAGCAACTCGGACATGGAGCTGCTGGCCCGCTCCACCATCCAGAAGCTGGAGGGGGACGAGGGGCAGGAGTACCTGGAGGAGTACGCCGACCCCAGCACCCAGCGGGGTCAGTGTATGCTCAAGACCATCTGCGAGACCCTGGGCTTCGACTCCCTGGGCTACCAGTCCCTGGACGGCCTGCTGGAGGCCATCGGCGTGGACCGGGAGAAGGTCTGCACCTACTGCTGGAACGGGAAGGAATGATTCCATGACCCAAGAGAAACCCCACGAGGAATGCGGCGTCTTCGGCATCTGGACGCCTCCCGGCTCCACCCTCAGCCCCGCCCACGAGACCTACGCCGCCCTCTTCGCCCTCCAACATCGGGGCCAGGAGGCGTGCGGCATCGCCGTCAACCAGAAGGGCGTGATCCGCTGTCACCGGGACGTGGGCCTGGTGGGAGAGGTGTTCAGCCAACAGCGGCTGGACGCCATGCCCGGCACCATGGCCATCGGCCACGTGCGCTACTCCACCACCGGGGAGCCCAGGCCGGAGAACGCCCAGCCCCTGGCCATCTCCCATGTGAAGGGCAACCTGGCCCTGGCCCACAACGGGAACCTGGTCAACGCCGGGGAACTGCGCCGGGCCCTGGAGCTGAAGGGGGACATCTTCCGCTCCTCCTCGGACACGGAGGTGCTGGTCTACACCCTGGTCCAGGAGCGGCTGAAGACCGCCTCCATTGAGGAGGCGGTGGTGAACACCATGGGCGTGATCCAGGGGGCCTACTCCCTGTGCGTCATGTCCGCCCGGAAGCTCATCGCCGCCCGGGACCCCCGGGGGATGCGCCCGCTGTGCATGGGGCGCATCGGCGAGGCGGTGGTCTTCGCCTCCGAGTCCTGCGCTCTGGACGCCCTGGGCGCCGAGTTCGTCCGGGACGTGGAGCCCGGCGAGGTGGTGGTGGTGGACCCGGACGGGGCGGTCCGCTCCCTCCACGCCAAGGTCCAGGCGGAGAGCGCCGTCTGCGTCTTTGAGTACATCTACTTCGCCCGGCCCGACTCGGTGATCGACGGCGCCTCCGTGGAGCTGGCCCGCCAGGAGGCGGGCAAGTACCTCTCCCTGGAGCACCCGGTGGGGGCGGACATGGTCATGGGCGTGCCCGACTCCGGCATCCCCGCCGCCATCGGCTACGCCAAGTGCTCCGGCATCCCCTACGGGGTGGGCCTCATCAAGAACCGCTACATCGGCCGCACCTTCATCCAGCCCAGTCAGGACCAGCGGGAGCGCTCCGTCCGCCTGAAGCTGAACGCCCTGCGGGAGGCGGTCCGGGACAAGCGGGTCATCCTGGTGGACGACTCCATCGTCCGGGGCACCACCTGCGCCCGGCTCATCCAGCTGGTGCGGGACGCGGGGGCCAAGGAGGTCCACCTGCGCATCTCCGCGCCCCCCTTCCGCTACCCCTGCTTCTTCGGGGTGGACATCCCCGCCAGCCGGGAGCTCCTGGCCTATGGCCGCACGGTGGAGGAGATGCGCCAGATCATCGGCGCGGACACCCTGGGCTTCCTCTCCATGGAGGCGGTGGGGAAGATCGCCCGAGGCTGTAACCTCCACTTCTGCGACGCCTGCTTCTCCGGGAAATACCCCATGGAGGTCCCCCAGCAGGCGGAAAAAAATATCTTTGAAAGTGAGATCGACGCATGAGCGAGAGTTATTCCGCGTCCTACGCCGCCGCCGGGGTGGACATTCAGGCGGGCTATGAGGGCGTCAAGCTGATGAAACGGCATGTGGAGCGCACCTTCCTCCCCGGGGTGGTCTCCGACCTGGGCGGCTTTGGCGGCCTGTTCGCCCCCGACCTCTCCGGCATGGTGGAACCGGTGCTGGTCTCCGGCACCGACGGGGTGGGCACCAAACAGCGCCTGGCCCAGCTCATGGACAAGCACGACACCGTGGGCATCGACTGCGTGGCCATGTGCGTCAACGACATTATCTGCTGTGGGGCCAAGCCCCTCTTCTTCCTGGACTACATCGCCATCGGCAAGAACATCCCGGAAAAGGTGGCCCAGCTGGTCTCCGGCGTAGCCGAGGGCTGCGTCCAGGCCGGGTGCGCCCTCATCGGCGGGGAGACCGCCGAGCATCCCGGCACCATGGCTCCCGACGACTACGACCTGGCCGGCTTCTCCGTGGGCATCGTGGACAGGGCCAAGGTCATCGACCAGAGCCGAATGGCCCCCGGGGACGTGGTCCTGGCCCTCCCCTCCTCCGGCGTCCACTCCAACGGCTTCTCCCTGGTCCGCAAGGTCTTCGACGTGGAGCACACAGACCTTGGCAAACGCTACGACGAGTTGGACGGCGAGCTGGGCGAGGTCCTGCTCCGCCCCACCGTCATCTACGTCAAGCCCGTCCTGGCCGCCCTGGCCGCCGCCGACGTGAAGGGCGTGAGCCACATCACCGGCGGGGGCTTTTACGAGAACATCCCCCGCTGTATCCCCGACGGGCTGTGCGCCAGGCTGGAAAAGGCCGCCGTCCGCACCCTGCCCATCTTCGGCCTCATCCAGCGGATGGGGAACATCCCGGAGCGGGATATGTTCAACACCTTCAACATGGGCGTGGGCATGACGGTGGTGGTCTCCAAAGACACCGCCGACCGGGCCCTGGCCGCCCTGGGGGAAAACGGCGTGGCCGCCTACGTCCTGGGGGAGATCGTCCAGGGCGAGGACAAGGTGGCGCTATGCTGAAAAACATCGTGGTGCTGGTCTCCGGCGGCGGGACCAACCTCCAGGCCCTGCTGGACGCCCAGGCTCGGGGGGAACTGGGCGGCGGGGCCATCGTCGCCGTGATCTCCTCCAAGGAGGGGGCCTACGCCCTGGAGCGGGCCAAGCGCGCCAACGTCCCGGGCTACGTGGTCCCCAAGAAGGACTACCCCGACCACCGCGCCTACTCCCTGGCCCTGCTGGAGCGGTGCCGGGCGCTGGAGGCGGACCTCATCATCCTGGCGGGGTTCATGCACATCCTCACGGAGGAGTTCGTGAACGCCTATGAAAACGCTATCCTGAACGTCCACCCCGCCCTCATCCCCTCCTTCTGCGGGGAGGGGTTCTACGGCCTCCGGGTCCATGAGCGGGCGCTGGCCTACGGGGTCAAGGTCACCGGGGCCACCGTCCACTTCGTCACCGCCGAGCCGGACGGCGGGCCCATCATCGCCCAGAAGGCCGTGGCCGTCCGGGAGGGGGACACCCCGGAGGTCTTACAGCGGCGGGTGATGGAGGAGGCCGAGTGGAAGCTCCTGCCCCGGGCGGCGGCCCTGTTTTGCCAGGGCCGACTGCGGGTGGAGGGCCGTCAGGTACATATTTCAGAGGAGGAATGATCATGAGCTGTCAGGACTTTACCGCCCTGCTCGCGGGCAATCCCTACCCCGGCCGGGGCATCCTCATCGGCCGCACGGCGGACAACGCCAAGGCGGTGATCACCTATTTCATCATGGGCCGGAGCGTCAACAGCCGCAACCGGGTCTTTGAGGCCACTGAGGACGGCATCCGCACCAAGGCCTTTGACGAGAGCAAGATGACCGACCCCTCCCTGATCATCTACCACCCCGTCCGGGTGGTGGGGCCGGTGACCATCGTCACCAACGGCGACCAGACCGACACCATCCGGGACGCCATGGAGGCCGGTCACTGCTACCGCCACGCCCTCAAGACCCGCACCTTTGAGCCCGACGGGCCCAACTTCACCCCCCGCATCTCCGGGGTCCTGCTGGGTAACGGCTCCTACGCCCTGTCCATCCTCAAGACCATGGACGGCGACGGGGACACCTGCCAGCGGTTCTTCTTCGACTACGACGCCCCTAAGGCGGGGGTGGGCCACTTTATCTCCACCTACCAAACCGACGGCGACCCCCTCCCCTCCTTCCAGGGGGAGCCCATCGCCGTGGCGGTGGACGAGACCGACCCCGAGGTCTGGGCCAAAAAGGTCTGGGCCGCCCTGAACGCCGACAACAAGGTCTCCCTCTTCGTCCGCTATGTGGACCTGTCCACCCAGAAGACCCAGGACGTGATCATCAACCAGCTTCCCTAAAGGAGGGCCCGTTATGAAAGAAATGGAACTCAAGTACGGCTGTAACCCCAACCAAAAGCCCTCCCGGGTCTTCATGCGGGACGGCTCCGACCTGCCCATCACGGTGCTCAACGGCAAGCCAGGGTACATCAACCTGCTGGACGCGCTGAACTCCTGGCAGCTGGTCAAGGAGCTGAAGGAGGCCACCGGCATGGCCTCCGCCGCCTCCTTCAAGCACGTCTCCCCCGCCGGGGCCGCCGTAGGCAAGCCCCTGAGCCCGGTGGAGCGGCAGATGTACTTCGTGGAGCCGGACGCCCAGCTGACCCCCATCGCCTGCGCCTACATCCGGGCCCGGGGGGCGGACCGCCTCTGCTCCTACGGGGACTGGGCCGCCCTCAGCGAGGTCTGCGACGCCGCCACCGCCGCCTACCTGAAGGCGGAGGTGTCCGACGGGATCATCGCCCCGGGCTACACCCCGGAGGCCCTGGAGATCCTGAAGAGCAAGAAAAAGGGCAATTACAACGTGGTGCAGATCGACCCCGCCTACCACTGCGCCCCGGAGGAGCTCAAAGACGTGTTCGGCGTCACCTTCCAGCAGGGGCACAACGACTTCAAGATCGGCCCCGACCTGCTCACCAACATCGTCACCGCCAACAAGACCCTGCCCCCCGAGGCGGTCACCGACATGATCGTGGCCCTCATCACGCTGAAATACACCCAGTCCAACTCGGTGTGCTACGTGAAGGACGGCCAGGCCATCGGCGTGGGCGCCGGCCAGCAGAGCCGCATCCACTGCACCCGCCTGGCGGGCACCAAGGCGGACAACTGGCTGCTGCGCCAGCACCCCAAGGTGCTGGGCCTCTCCTTCGTGGAGAACATCCGCCGCCCCGACCGGGACAACGCCATCGACGTCTACCTCTCCGACGAGTACGAGGACGTCCTGGCCGAGGGCGTGTGGCAGCAGACCTTCCAGGTCAAGCCCGAGGTGCTGACCGTGGCGGAGAAAAAGGCGTGGATCGCCCGGCAGACCGGAGTGACCTGCGGCTCGGACGCCTTCTTCCCCTTCGGGGACAACGTGGAGCGGGCCCGGAAGTCCGGGGTCAGCTACATCGCCGAGCCCGGCGGCTCCATCCGGGACGACCACGTCATCGCCACCGCCGACAAATATGGCATGGTCATGTGCTTCACCGGCATGCGCCTGTTCCACCACTAAAGCGCGAAAAACAGCCATAAGACGAGCGTGGGCCGTTGCCCCGCCCTTCCGGTTCAAAAAGTACCACAAATGAGGTGAATTTCCTATGAAAGTGCTGGTCGTAGGCAGCGGCGGGCGGGAGCACGCCATCTGCTGGAAGCTGAAGCAGTCCCCCAAGGTCACAGAGCTCTACTGCGCCCCCGGCAACGGCGGCATCGCCCAGGTCGCCCAGTGCGTGGACATCAAGGCCACCGATGCGGACGCCATGGTGAAATGGGCGAAGGACAACGCCATGGACCTGGTGGTGGTGGCCCCGGACGACCCCCTGGCCCTGGGCATGGTGGACGCCCTGGAGGCCGTGGGCGTCCCCGCCTTCGGCCCCCGGCAGAACGCCGCTATCATCGAGGCCAGCAAGGCGTTCTCCAAGGAGCTGATGAAGAAGTACGGCATCCCCACCGCGAAGTATGAGACCTTCACCGACCTGGCCGCCGCCCAGGACTACATCCGCGCCCAGGGCGCGCCCATCGTGGTCAAGGCGGACGGCCTGGCTCTGGGCAAGGGCGTGGTGGTGGCCCAGACGGTGGAGGAGGCGCTGGAGGCGGTCCAGGCCATGATGGTGGACAAAAAGTTCGGCGCCTCCGGCGCCAAGGTGGTCATCGAGGAGTGTATGACCGGCCCGGAGGTCACCGTGCTGGCCTTCTGCGACGGGGCGACCGTCGTCCCCATGACCTCCTCCCAGGACCACAAGCGGGCCTACGACGGCAATCAGGGCCCCAACACCGGCGGCATGGGCGCCATCTCCCCCTCCCCCTACTACACCCCGGAGCTTGCCCAGCGGTGCATGGAGGAGATCTTCCTCCCCACGGTGAGGGCCATGGCGGCGGAGGGCCGCCCCTTCCAGGGAGTCCTCTACTTCGGCCTGATGCTCACCCCCGACGGGCCCCGAGTGGTGGAGTACAACGCCCGCTTCGGCGACCCGGAGTGCCAGGCGGTCCTCTCCCTGCTGGACAGCGACCTGCTGGACATCCTCCTGGCCTGCCGGGAGGGACGGCTGGATACGGCGGACATCCGCTGGAAGACGGAGGCCGCCTGCTGTCTGGTGCTGGCCTCCGGGGGCTACCCGGGCAGCTACGGCAAGGGCTACCCCATCGAGGGCCTGGACCAGGTGGAGAACGCCGTGGTCTTCCACGCCGGCACCGCCCAGAAGGACGGCCAGATCGTCACCAATGGCGGCCGGGTGCTGGGCGTCACCGCCGTAGCCCCCACCCTGGAGGCGGCCATCGACGCCGCCTACGCCGCCGCCAAGCCCATCCACTTCGAGGCCATGACCTTCCGCCACGACATCGGTCGGGTCTGACCCCGCGCGAAAAAGCACCGGCGCAACGCCCTGTTGCGCCGGTGCTTTATTCTCTCCCCCGGTATTCCTCTCCCCAGACCCGCATAGCGTCCAGGATGGGCTGAAGGCTCCGCCCCAGCTCCGAGAGCGCGTACTCCACTCGCGGCGGGACCTCGGGATAGACCGTGCGGGTGATCAGCCCGTCCGCCTCCAGGGAGCGGAGGCTGTCGGTCAGCACCTTCTGGCTGACCCCCTCCAGGGAGCGCCTCAGCTCGTTGAACCGCCAGGGGCGGTCCAGGAGATTTCGTATGATCAGCAGCTTCCACTTGTTCCCGATGAGCTGTACCGTCGTGGCCACAGGGCACTCGGGCAGAAGTTCGGCCTTCGTCTTCATAAAACCGCCCCCCACATTCAAAATTGATGTTACATCTGATTTTAATGTACGCCCCCGCTCCCGTCAAGTGGTTACAAAAAGGTGCGTATCCCCATAAAAAAGTGCGTACTTGCGGAGAAGCAGAAGATCCGCCACAATGAGAAGCACAGGGGGCGCAAGCGCCCTGAACGCGGAAAGGAGGACACAACTATGGCGCTCTCTCAACTCGCCGACTGGGCAAAGGACAAGGCGGCCACCGCCTGCGGGGCCGCCTGCGGCGCGGCGGACAAGCCCGCGGAGACCCCCGCCGCCTGCGGGGCCGCCGCCCCGGAGGAAAAGCCCGCCGCCTGCGGGTCGGCCTGCGGGGCCGGGGACAAGAAGTAAAACCCCGCCCGTCCCAAACCGTTCCCGGCGGGGACCCTCCCGCCGGGAACGCACGGTTTTTCTTCGGCTCCACCGATTTTATCATAAGCGAGGACTGACCATGAAGCGGTATTTCTCCTTCCAATGGCACATCACCGACGAATGCGACCAGCGGTGCAAGCACTGTTACATCTTCTCCGGCGACGCGGGCCACGAATGCAAAAGCATGACCTGGCCCCAGCTGGAAGACGCCTTCTACAACTGCCTGGACTTCTGCCAGGTGTATGACCGTCTCCCCTACTTCTATCTCACCGGCGGCGACCCCATCCTCCACCCGGATTTCTGGCGGCTGCTGGCGCTGTTCCAGGAACACAGCGTCCCCTTCACCATCCTGGGCAACCCGTACCACCTGAACGACCCCGTGTGCCGGGAGATGAAGTTCTTCGGCTGCGAGAAATACCAACTCTCCCTGGACGGCCTGCGGGAGACCCACGACTGGTTCCGCAAGCCCGGCTCCTTTGCCTGTACGATAGAAAAGATCGGCTGCATCAACCGCGCCGGGATGCGGAGCGTCATCATGACCACGGTATCCAAGACAAACCGCGCGGAGGTGCCGGGGATCATCGACGCGGCAGTGGCGGCGGGGGCGAACGTGTTCGCCTTCTCCCGCTACGTCCCCACCGGCGGCGACCTGGACGCCTCCATGACCCCCGGGGAGTACCGGGACCTGCTGGCGGTCTGCGACAAGAAATTCAAGGCCTATGAGGCGGCGGGCTGTCAGACCTATTTCAACAAAAAGGACCACCTCTGGACGCTCTACGCGTATGAGACGGGGGCGTTCCAACTCCCCGCGGACGCCGAAGCGGGCATGATCTACGGCGGGTGCAACTGCGGCAACTGCCACATCACCATCCTGCCCACCGGCGACGTGTACGCCTGCCGCCGGGTGGCGGAGAGCAAGGTGGGCAACGTATTTGCCGATCGGCTGGCCGATGTGTGGGTGTGCGGGATGGAGCGGTATCGGGACTATACGAAATTCCAAAAGTGCGCCAAGTGCGAGCTCCTCCCCTACTGCCGGGGCTGTCCCGCCGTGGCTAGGGGGACGAGCGGCGACTTCTACGCCGCCGATCCCCAGTGCTGGAAGGAGGTGGGCTGATGGAGCTGTTGGAGCTGATGAAATGCCGCCGTTCCATCCGCAGATATCAGGACAGGCAGATCTCCCGGGCGGATCTGGAGACGATCCTGGAGGCGGGCGCCTACGCGCCCAGCGCCGGGGGCGGCCAGCGCAGATTCCTGGTGGGCGTCCGAAATCAGTCGCTTGTGGGACAGATCGGCAGGCTGAACGTGGCCCGGTTCGACCGCTCCAGGCTGTCGGGCGGTTATGTCTCCGCCGACCAGCCCAGCATCATCGACGACCCCGCCATAAAAAGCGGCTTCTATGGCGCGCCCGCCGTCTGTGTGGTCTTCGCCAGGAAAGATTTTCTTTACAGCATCCCGGACGCCTTCTGCTGCGTGGAAAACATGGTGCTGATGGCGGCGGCGCTGGGCATTTCCTCCTGCATCGTCGCCAGGGGCGAGGAGACCTTCGACAACGAGATCGGCGCGGCCCTCCTGCGGGACTGGGCCGTGCCGGAGGAATATATCGCCCGGTGCTTCGTGACCCTCGGCTACTGTGACGGGCCGTACCCCGCGCCCAAACCCCGAAAGGCAAATTGGAGAAAAATCGTGGAATGAGGTGCATAGCATGGACGCGCAGACCTGTCTGAAAAAATTAGAATATGTGGGCGTGCTGGCCTTTGCCACAGTGGACAAGGACGGCGCGCCGCAGATCCGCAATATCTCCGCCATCCACTACGAGCCGGACAGGATGATCTTCTTCACCGCGAAGGGAAAAGCCTTCTGCCAGGAGCTTTTGCGTGATGGGCGCGTACAGGTGCTGGGGTACACCAGGTATAAGGAGATGATCCGCCTGTCCGCGAAGGCGGTCCCCGTCCCGGGGGACGAGCAGGAGAGGTGGATCGACAGGATCTTTGCCGAACAGCCCTACCTCTCCAACGTCTACCCCGGCGACACCCGAAAGCTGGCGGGGATCGTCTTTGAAATCAAGGACGCGGAGGTCGAGTATTTCAACCTGGGCGTCAACCCCATCTTCCGGGAGAGCTATACCATCGGCGCGGGGAACCTCACGCAGAAAGGATACATCATTTCCGAAAAATGTATCGCCTGCGGCCAGTGCCTGAAAAACTGCCCCCAGCGGTGCATCGAGCCGGGCACGCCCTACCATATCCAGCAAAACCACTGCCTCCACTGCGGAAACTGCTTCGCGGTCTGCCCGGTAAAGGCGGTAGAAAGGCGAGGATAACATGACACAAACCGAAAGACGAGCCTTCCTCATCCAAACGCTCCTGGACGAACAGCCGCGGTATCGGGACCTGCGGGTCCCCTCTGACGAGGCGGAGCAAAGGCGGCTCCTCCGCGCCCTGCTGAACGTCCGCCCGCCCCGCCCCATCGGGGCGGAGTTCCTGGCGGTGCAGGACGAGTACCTCCAAGAGGAGCTGGCCCGGCGGGGCGTCACGGACATCGCCGACCTGACCCCCGTGGAGCCGGGCATCTACCTCTGGCAGGGGGATATCACCACCCTGAGATGCGGCGCCATCGTCAACGCCGCCAACTCCGGCCTGACCGGCTGTTACGTCCCCTGCCACGGCTGTATCGACAACGCCATCCACACCTATGCCGGGGTCCGGCTCCGCCTGGCCTGCGCCGCGCTCATGGAACAGCAGGGTCACGAGGAGCCCCCCGGGCAGGCCAAGCTCACCCCCGCCTACGCCCTGCCCTGCCAGTATGTGCTCCACACCGTCGGCCCCATCGTCTCCGGCGGCGTCACCGACCGGGACCGGGCCCTGCTGACCTCCTGCTACCGCTCCTGTCTGGCCCTGGCGCGGCGGAACGGGATCGGGAGCGTGGCCTTCTGCTGTATCTCCACCGGGGAGTTCCACTTCCCCAACGAAGAGGCCGCGAGGCTCGCCGTGGACACGGTGCGCCGCTGTCGCGGCGAGACGGAGGTGATCTTCAATGTGTTCCAGGACATCGACCTCGCCCTCTACCGGCGCCTACTGGGATGATCTCGCCCGCCTCCGGGCGGCCCTGGACGGGGCGGAGGCGGTGGTGATCGGCGCGGGCGCGGGGCTCTCCGCGGCGGCGGGCTTCACCTACGCCGGGGCGCGGTTCCAGCGGTATTTCTCCGACTTCGCGGAAAAATACGGCTTTTCCGATATGTACTCCGGCGGCTTCTACCCCTTCCCCACCCCGGAGGAATTCTGGGCCTACTGGAGCCGGTACATCTTCCTCAACCGCTACCTGGACCCGCCCCGCCCGGTCTACCAGCAGCTCCTCGCCCTGGTGCGAGATAAGGACTACTTCGTCCTCACCACCAACGTGGACCACTGCTTCCAAAAGGCGGGTTTCGACAAGGCGCGGCTCTTTTACACCCAGGGGGACTACGGCCTCTTCCAGTGCTCCCAGCCCTGCTGTCAGGAGACCTTCGACAACGAATTGACCATCCGCCGGATGGTGGAGCGGCAAAAGGACCTGCGCGTCCCCTCCCAGCTTTTGCCCCTCTGCCCCCACTGCGGAAGGCCCCTGACCCTGAATTTGCGCGCCGACGACAAATTCGTGGAGGACGAGGGCTGGCGTCGGGCGTCGGAGCGCTACGCGGCGTTCCTGCGGGCCCGCCGGGGCCGACGGACCCTCTTTCTGGAGCTGGGCGTCGGCTACAACACCCCCGGCATCATCAAGTACCCCTTCTGGCGCATGACCGCCGAAGACCCGGCGGCCACCTACGCCTGCGTCAACGCCGCCCAGACCGCCTGCCCGGCGGAGCTGTCCGGTCGCTCCATCCTCCTCCAAGCCGACCTATCCCAACTCCTGTCCGACCTCAGCGCTCTCTCCCAGCCCCCGCCCGTCCACAGCTGAACCCCACACGCGAACGGGGCGCAAGCACCGCCTCGCGTCCCGTTCCCCTGGACCGGATCCCTACCAGGGCGGAATGGAACGCAAAGCATATGGGCAAAAAGCAACTCCCCACCTCCGCCTGGGAGGTGAGGAGTTTTCCTTTGTGTCCCAAAATCGCCTCGACACGGCGGCGCGTCATCCCTGGTTCCTCTCAGCCAACTTGCCCAGCAGCTCATACAAGATCCCGTATAAGGTCCGGGCTTTTTCCGGCTCCAGGTCCACGCAGGCGGCGAGGCGCTGGGGCACGGAGAGCGCCTTTTCACGCAGGGCAGCTCCCGCGCCGGTCAGGGAGACGATCAGGTCACGCTCATCCTCGGTGGAGCGCCGCCGGGCCACATACCCCTTCTCCTCCAGCCGTTTGAGCAACGGCGTCAGCGTGCTGGAGTCGAGATACAGGCACTGGCCCACCTCCTTCACCCGCAGTTCCTGGTGCTCCCACAGCACCATCATGGTGATATACTGCGTATAGGTCAGGTCGAGTTCATCCAGATAGGGCTTGTACGCCTTCACGATCTCCTTCGCGCAGGCGTAGAGCGGAAAACATATCTGGTTTTCCAGCTTGAGTGGGTCAAATGGAACCGCCATCGTTCACGCTTCTCCCTGTGATAGGATTTCCCTCGCGAAGTCGGCGGCGGCCCTCTGGTCGGCCTCGTTGGGCCTGCCCCGATGGAGCATGGCGAACGCGCCCCGACAGGAAAACTCCTCCTTCGCGACGGGGATCTTCTTCTCCGCCAGCAGTTTTTCCACATACTTGCGGGTGGATCGGACGGCGGCGGACGTGCTGAAATTCACCACCTTGCCCACGGACACCTGGATGCCGCTGATGAATTTCTTCACCTCGTCGTCCACATCGAACGCATACGGGGCGCTGCCGAGGAACAGGAGGTCCACGTCCTCAGCCAGCGGCTCCGACACCGCCTTTGCCTCCACGCCCACCGCCTTCGCGATCGCCTCCGCGATCTTCTTCGTGTTGCCGCCTCTCGAATAGTACCGTACCGCGAGTTTCATGTCAAGTTACCTCCCCGATCATGACGCCTGCTGTTCCGCCTCATAGGCCGCCCGGACCGCCCGGGCCAGCTGGTCCGCGCAGGAGGTCGGCCTGCGTCCGCAGAGAACGCCGGACAACTTTTCCGCGATCTGTTCCACCGTCCAGCCCTCGATCAGCAGGGGGATGGCCTTCAGATTTCCGTTGCAGCCGCCCAGGAAGCTGACGTTGCACACCACCTCTCCGTCCAGATCCAGACTGATGCGCTGGGAACAGGTGTTTTCCGTCTTGTAGTCGTAGTGGAACATCACAGCACCTCCTCCACCTTGGCCTTCACCTTGTCAAGGGACTCGGTCGGCTCAAAGCGGGCCACGATCTCCCCGCCGCGGTCGATCAGAAACTTCGTGAAGTTCCACTTGATCTTGCCGTTGGTTTTGTAATCGCTGTCCATCTTCTTCACGATCGGCTTGAGGATCAGCCCCATCGGGCCGGAGAACCCGGCAAAGGTGGTGTGCGCTGTCAGATATTGGTAAAGCGGGATCGCGTTTTCCCCGTTGACGTCGACCTTGGCGAACTGCGGGAAGGTGATGCCGTACCGCCCGGTACAGAAGCTGTGGATCTCCTCGTCGCTGCCTGGCGCCTGCTCCCCGAACTGGTTGCAGGGGAAGTCGAGGATCTCCAACCCGTCCTTCTGGTGGAGCTCGTACAGGTCCTGGAGCTCGTCATACTGCGGGGTAAACCCGCACCCGGTCGCCGTGTTCACGATGAGCAGGACTTTCCCCCTGTACTCGGAGAGCGCCACCTCGCTCCCGTCCTGCGCTCTGATTTTGAAATCGTAGATGCCCATACCCTTGCCTTCTTTCATTTTCGCAGGATTTAATCTTGCGCTATTGATAGAATAACCCGATCTCCTGGAAATGTCAACACCCGGTGCATGGATTTTTTGCCTGTCCCGCAACCTTTCGCGAACCTGCGCCCTCTCCCAGCCCCCCGCCAAAAAAATTTTTGAAATTTTTTCACTAACCCCCCTAAAAAGGGTTGACAAGCTAAAACGATTGTACTATAATGGCCGTACCGCGAGGGAGAGGCCGTCCCCCGCGCGCCCCAGCTCCCGGTAGGTCCTGGCGATCAGCCAGACGGCGATGAGGAAGGTGAGCGCGTCGGAGAGGGGCATGGAGTAGAGGACCCCGTCCAGCCCGAAGAGGCGTGGCAGCGCCACGGCGAACCCCACGCCGAAGACGATCTCCCGGACCATGGACAGGGCCGTGGAGGCCGCCGCCTTCCCCATGGCCTGCAAAAAGATGAAGCTGGCCTTGTTCACGCAGGCGGCCACCACCATGCACAGGTACACCCGGAAGGCCCGGACGGCGAACTGGGTGTAGTACGCGCTCTCGTTGGCCGCGCCGAAGATGAGGATGAGCTGCCTGGGGAACAGCTCCACGATCACCAGCGCCACCGCGCCCACCGCCGCCTCCGCGACCAGCAGCCGGGTAAACAACGCCCGGACCCGCTCCCGCCGACCGGCCCCCATGTTGAAGCCCACCACCGGGATGCACCCGGCGGCCATCCCCACCACGATGGAGATGACGATCTGGAAAAACTTCATCACGATACCCACCACCGCCATAGGGATCTGGGCGTACCGCGCCTGTCCGAAGACCGGGTCCAGCGCGCCGTACTGGCGCACCATGTTGTTGATGGCGGCCATGGCGGCCACCAGGGAGATCTGGGAGAGGAAGCTGGTCACCCCAAGCCCCAAGGTCCTCCGGCAGACGCCCCGGCTCAGCCGAAAGTCCCCCCGGGCGGGCCGCGCCAGCTTCATCCTGGTGAGATACCACACCGCCAGGACAGCGGTCACCACCTGCCCCAGCACCGTGGCCACCGCCGCGCCCATCATCCCCCACCGGAAAAGGAAGATGAACACCGGGTCCAGAACGATGTTGAGCGCCGCCCCGGCCAGCGTGGAGGCCATGGCGAAGCGGGGCGCCCCGTCCGCCCGGATGATGGGGTTCATCGCCTGGCCGAACATATAAAAGGGGACCCCTAGGGTGATGTAGAAGAAATACTCCTGGGAGAGCCGGAAGGTCTCCTCGTTGACCGTCCCGCCGAACAGGGCGAGGATGGGGTCCCGGAACAGGAGGTATACCATCCCCAGCCCCAGGCCGCTGACCGCCACCATGACCACGGAATTGCCCACGCTCCTCTTGGCGGCCTCCGGCCTCTCCCCGCCCAGGCAGAGGCTCACAAAGGCACAGCACCCGTCCCCGATCATCACGGCGACCGCCAGGGCGATGACCGTCAGCGGGAAGACCACGGTGTTCGCCGCGTTGCCGTAGGAGCCCAGATAGGCGGCGTTGGCGATGAAGATCTGATCCACGATGTTGTAGAGCGCGCCCACCAGCAGGGAGATGACGCAGGGGACGGCGTATTTCCCCATCAGCCGACCCACCGGCTCCTCCCCCAGCGAACGATCCTTTGTCTCCTCCATAAGACCCACATCCTCTCCAAAAAAATCAGCGCGCGGTATCGGCGCCCCGCGCCGATGGCCACACGCTGTCCCATGTCCCGTTCTCCGGGCAGAAAAAACGTGTGCCGCCAACTGGATTTACGCAGTCGAAACGCCACACGTTGTATAAAGTAGTATACCCCTTTTTCCGCCAAAACGCAAATGGGCAATTTCCCAAAAAATCGCCCCTCTCCCCCGCCCCCACCCTGCGCGAAATGGCAAAGCGGAGCCCCGCGCCTCAGTACTCGAACGTCCTGAGGAACTGCCGGGCCCGCTCGGTGGCCGGGCGGTCGAAGAACGCCTTGGGTTCCCGGCTCTCCTCCACGATATGGCCGTCCTCCAGGAAGACCACCCGGTCCGCGATGGCCCGGGCGAAGGCCATCTCATGGGTCACGATCAGCATGGTACTGCCGCTCCGCGCCAGCCCCAGCACCACCTGGAGCACCTCGTGGACCATCTCCGGGTCCAGGGCGGCGGTGATCTCGTCCAGCAGCAGGATCTCCGGGTGCATGATGAGGGCCCGGACGATGGCCACCCGCTGTTTCTGTCCGCCGGAGAGTTGCCGGGGGTAGTCGTCCCTCCGGTCCGCCAGACCCACCCGCGCCAAAAGCTCCAGCGCCTCGCCCTCCGCCTCGGGCCGCGGCCGCTTCTGCACCTTCAGGGGGGCCAGGAGGATGTTCTCCAGGATGGTCTTGTGGGGGAACAGGTCGTAGCTCTGAAAGACCATGCCGATCTTCTGGCGCATCTGGGAGATGTTTTTCCCGTCCCGGCGCACCAGTTCCCCGTTCAGCCGCACCTCGCCCCCCTGGATGTCCTCCAGGGCGTTGACGCACCGCAGGAGCGTGCTCTTGCCACAGCCGGAGGGGCCGATCACCACCACCTCGCCCCGGTCCACGGCCAGGTCCAGGCCGTCCAGGACGAGATGTTCCCCATATGCCTTTTTCAGGCCTTTGATCTCAAGCAGGGCGTTTCCCATACCTATGCCCACCTCTTTTCCAGGTATCCGGCCAGCCGACTGATGGGCCAGCAGATGGCGAAATACAGCAGAAGGACCACCGCGAACAGCCCGAAGGCCGCGTTGGGCGAGCTCTGGCGGTTGGCCTCGATAATCTGCTGGGCCACCTTGAGCACCTCCACCATGCCGATCATCATGACCAAATTCGTGGTCTTGATCATCCGAGTGATCAGGTTGATGGACAGGGGGATCAGCCGCCGCACCGTCTGGGGCAGGATCACGTATCGGTACACCTGGCCGCCGGAGAGTCCCAGGGCCTCGGCGCTCTCGTACTGGATGCGGGGGATGCTGATCAGCGCCCCCCGGACCAGATCGCCCATCTCCGCCGCGCCCCAGAAGCTGAACACGAGGATGGCGGAGAACTCCGCCGACAGGTCCCAGCCGAACACCCGGGTGGTGCCGAAGTAGACCACGAACAACAGCACCATCTGGGGCATGACGCGGACGATCTCCAGATACACCCGGAACACCGCCTTGAAGACGCGGCTCCTGCCGGTGGCGAGCACGCCGATCACCACCCCCAGGGCGATGCTGATGGCCACGGAGATCAGGCTGATCCGCACGGCCACCCAGAGCCCCCCCAGGAGCCGGACGAAGTTCTTCCCCTTCCACAATACGTCAAGGCCCAAACTCCGCATGGCGCAGCCTCCTTTCCACAAGGCTGCCCAGGACGGACACCGGCAGCAGCATGATGAGGTAGAACACCACCAACAGCGTCAGGCACTCCAGGGTCTTGGCGTACATCCCGATGAGGTCCTTGGCCGTGAACATCAGGTCCATGAGGCTGATGGTGGAGAACACGCTGGTCTCCTTCAGAAGGAAGATCACGTTGGCCACCAGGCCCGGCACACTCCGGGACACCGCCTGGGGCAGGATCACATACCGGAACGCCTGCATCCGGGTCATGCCCAGGCTCTGGGCGCTCTCCGACTGGATGGAGGCGATGCTCTCCAGGCCGCCGCGGATGGTCTCGGCCATGTACGCCCCGCCCAGAAGGCCAAGCCCCAGTACGCCGCACAGCGCGGCGCCCACGCGCACGCCGAGCTTGGGCAGGGCGAAGTAGAGGAAAAAGAGCTGTACCAAAAGGGGGGTGTTGCGGAAAAACTCGATGTAGGCCGCCGTGATCTGGCGCAGAACGGGCAGGCGGAGGTGCAGGATCACCGCGCACACAACGCCGATGAAAAGCGCCAACAGGACGCCCTGCCAGCCGATCCGGAGGGTCAGCAGCAGCGCGTCCCGGTAGAGGGGCAGGTAAGAGCGCATGACTTCAACGTCCATGGGTCAACTCCTCGTTCATGGTCAGGCGGGCAGCCCCAGAAAAAGGGGCTGTCCGCCTGCCGGGATCGTGTCGCGCGCCTGGGCTTCCGCGGTCCGCCGCTCAGGCGGCGCCGCCCTCCACCACCAGGGTGTCCTCGTAGTCCGCGCCGTAGGTGTCCAACAGCGTGGCCTCATAGTCAGTGTGGAAGAACTCCTCCTCGCCCAGGGCCACGATCTCATCGTTCAGCCAGTCCAGCAGGGTGGTGTTGCCCTTGGTCACGGCGGGGGCGATGGTGTCCGCGCTGCCCAGGGAGGGGATGCCCACGGTGAAGCCGGGGGTCTGGAGGGCGAAGGCGATGACCTCGGTGTTGTCGTTGGCCCAGGCCACGCCGTTGCCGTTCTCCAGGGCGGTCTTGGCCTCGGCGTAGGCGTCGTACTTTTGCAACTTGATGTCGGGGTTGTTCTTCTCCAGGTAGGTCTCGGCGGTGGTGCCGGAGATGACGATCACCTCGTCCTCCGGGCCGATCTCATCCAGGCTGGTGACCACCGCGTCATCCGGGGAGACCACACCCAGGGCCACGTTCATGTAGGGCAGGGCGAAGTCCACCTCCTCCGCCCGCTCCTCGGTGACGGTGAAGTTGGCCAGGATGATGTCCACCTTGCCGGTCTGCAGGTACTCGATGCGGCTGGCGGCCTCGGTGGAGACGAAGTTGACCTCCACGCCCAGGTCCTCGCCGATGCGGTTGGCGAAGTACACGTCATAGCCCTGGTAGTCGCCGTTTTCATCCACATAGCCGAAGGGGCTCTTGTCGGAGAAGACGCCGATGTTGATCACGCCGCTCTCCTTGATCTCGTCCAGGGTCCGGAAGCCGTCGTCCCCGGCGGTGGACCCGGGCTCATTGGCGCTCTTTCCGCACCCCGCCAGAACCCCCAGGGTCAGGGCGCCGATCAGAAGCAGGGCCAGAAACTTGTTTACCTTTTTCATGTTCGTGTTCCTTCCTTTCCCGCGGCGGAACGCCGCGCGATCACAGGTGAGATGGGATAGACCGGCTCAGCGGACAGCCGCGAAGCCCTTTTCCAGGTCGGCGATGATGTCGTCGATGTGCTCGGTGCCGATGGACAGGCGGATGGTGTTGGGCTTGATGCCCTGGTCCAGAAGCTCCGCCTCCGTGAGCTGGGAGTGGGTGGTGGTGGCCGGATGGATGACCAGGCTCTTCACGTCCGCCACGTTGGCCAGCAGGGAGAAGATCTCCAGGCTGTCGATAAACTTGTGCGCCTCGGCCACGCCGCCCTTGATCTCGAAGGTGAAGATGGAGCCGCCGCCGTTGGGGAAGTACCTTTCATAGAGGGCGTGCTGGGGGTGGTCCGGCAGAGAGGGGTGGTTCACGTGCTCCACCTGAGGGTGCTTGGACAGGTACTCCACCACCTTTTTCGTATTTTCCGCGTGGCGGTCCAGGCGCAGGGAGAGGGTTTCCACCCCCTGGAGCAGCAGGAACGCCGCGAAGGGAGAGATGGTGGCGCCGGTGTCCCGCAGGAGGATGGCCCGGATGTAGGTGACAAAGGCGGCGGGGCCGGCGGCCTCGGTAAAGCGGACGCCGTGGTAGCTGGGGTTGGGCTCGCTGATGGCGGGATAGCGGCCGCTGGCCGCCCAGTCAAAGGTCCCGCCGTCCACGATGATGCCGCCCAGGGTGGTGCCGTGGCCGCCGATGAACTTGGTGGCGGAGTGGACCACGATGTCCGCCCCGTGCTCGATGGGCCGGATCAGGTAGGGGGTGCCGAAGGTGTTGTCGATCACCAGGGGCAGGCCGTTCCTGTGGGCGATGGCCGCCAGAGCGTCGATATCGGGGATGTCGGAGTTGGGATTGCCCAGGGTCTCGATGTAGATGGCCTTGGTGTTGGACTGGATGGCCCGCTCCACCTGCTCCAGGTCGTGGATGTCCACAAAGGTGGTGGTGATGCCGTACTGGGGCAGCGTGTGGGCCAGCAGGTTGTAGCTCCCGCCGTAGATGGTCTTCTGGGCCACGATGTGCTCCCCCTTGGTGGCCAGGGCCTGGATGGTATAGGTGATGGCCGCCGCGCCGGAGGCCAGCGCCAGGGCCCCTACCCCGCCCTCCAGGGCCGCCAGGCGCTTTTCCAGCACGTCCTGGGTGGAGTTGGTGAGCCGCCCGTAGATGTTGCCCGCGTCGGCCAGGCCGAAGCGCGCGGCGGCGTGAGCGGAGTTGTGGAACACATAGCTGGTGGTGGCGTAGATGGGCACCGCCCGGGCGTCCGTGGCGGGATCGGCCTGCTCCTGACCCACATGGAGCTGGAGCGTTTCAAATTTATAGTTACTCATGGTGATACCCCTTTCATTCCTGATAGAAAATAAAAAAAATCCGGGACAGCTTTTCAGCTCCCGGACTGCGTATGGCCTGAAAGGGTCCGTCGCCCGCTCAGAACGGCAGGCGGCAGACCGCGGGCGCGCGACAGCGCCCGGCCATAGAGACAGCCCGGGAGTACAGCATTCGTCCACATCGAAAATTGCTCCGCAAAAGCGCGAGGAACAAGTTCTTCATCCCGGCCGCCTCCTCTCTCATGGAATGAAACCAATTACCCATCGGTTTGGTGGGATTATAGCACCACCGCCGAGCCTTGTCAAGCCGTTTTCCATATTTCGTCGATTTCCCCATCCCCCCAGTGCCTCCCCCCTCACCCATACAGCACTTTCACCATATCCCACCAGTTTCAATGAGCGAGATGTCAATTTTATCTCCTACAAAATAGACAATATCTTCATGGCACTCACTGATCAGCCATTCAAATTTTTTTGAAACAATATAAAAATCATCTGGACTGGGAATGCTTTCGCCTATTACTGTGACAATTTCATCTGGATACATTTCATACACCCAATATTTCGTATGAAAATTCACCGTATCTTCAAAAAGAACATAATGAAGCGTGTCCGGAATGATTTTTACCAATGACTGATACCATAGTCTGTTGTTTCCAATGTATCGTTTCTTCAGAGTAAAAGAAGGATCAAATCTGTTTTCGAGGTTGGACCAATGCAACGCCCCGCCGTTTTTGACAAATGTTCTCTCAATTTTCTTGATAATATCCGCGTATTTCAGATAAGATACTTCAAATATTCTTGACCTGTCCAGCTCAAACTCTTTGATAACATTTTCGATAGCCTCTCGCATTTTCACACGATCCCTTCTGGTGCAGAAAACTTTCCGCGCTTTTCCGCATAGCGGCTGGAGCGACTTCAAATATATCAAGGCTTACAAAAAAGTTGTGCGATATACGAAAAGGAGTGCCTGCCTCGCAACAGGTACTCCTTTTTGGTCGGAGTGGCGGGACTTGAACCCGCGGCCTCTTGGTCCCGAACCAAGCGCGATACCAAACTTCGCCACACCCCGT